>NZ_JAHPYX010000131.1:0-7427 GCF_019058535.1 Candidatus Borrarchaeum sp. | reverse complement strand
GGACCCACACCCATTGAAAAACCAAAAATGTAAGGACCCTTCTTCTCGAAACCACTAGGTAACTTGAATTTCGGCAGGAATTTTTCAAAATCAGCCATGTCAAATGGGCGATCTCCCATTTGTTTCATCATGTCTTCCATCATTTCTCTTAAATTGTCTATCATATCAAAAGGATCCCAATTATCACGCTTTTTCTTTCTCTTTTTATCCCAATTATCCCAATCGTCTTCATCACTCATTTTTTTCCACCGGCTTGTTATTCAATATAAACAGATATTTCTGTACAGTTCAATATTTATATCTTAACTAGGCTTAAAGTCTATATAAAGTTTTTTAAACCACTTAATATTATTATTTATTGAATATTCCATAAACACAAGGTTTATAAACTTCGTCGTACAGACTTTTATGTACCATAACTGAATCGCGCGCATGCGCGCGATTATTATTTAATATGAGGTGAAAATATTATGGAAAATTCTAGTGATTTAACACTACGAGTCTTAGAGGCTAGACAGAGAGACGTAGGACGAGGAATTGCACGAATAGATCAGAATGTAATGACTGCAGCGAATCTTAGCTCTGGAGACGTTATTGAGATTACTGGTAAGAGAAAAACAGCAGCTCTCGTATGGCCAGGTTATCCAGATGACACTGGTACTGAATCAATACGTGTTGACAAGGCAACAAGAAGCAACGCTGGAGTAACAATTGATGATAAGGTGACGATAACTAAGGTTCAAGCAAGACCCGCAGAAAAAATAACATTTGCCCCTACTGAACCCTTGAGATTGATGGGAGGGGAAATATACTTAAGCAGGCTCTTACAAGGACGCCCAATAACGAAGGGCGATCGCATTCGATTTGCGATTATGGGCAGACCTATTGAACTTGTAGTAACTGCAATTCAACCCTCAAATGTAGCTACAATAGTCAACTCCGATACACAAATTATTTTGAAAGCTGAACCTGCTAAAGAAATGGAGCGACGAATTCCAGCCGTTTCGTATGAAGATGTTGGTGGTTTAGGATCTGAAATTCAGAAAGTTCGCGAAATGATTGAATTACCGCTTAAACATCCTGAACTTTTTGAGCGACTTGGAATCGAGCCACCCAAGGGTGTCTTGTTACATGGTCCTCCTGGGACTGGGAAAACTCTTTTGGCTAAGGCGGTTGCTAATGAGACAGATGCATACTTCATTAACTTATCTGGTCCTGAAGTTATGAGTAAGTTTTATGGGGAATCGGAAGCCCGTGTTCGCGAAATCTTTAAAGAAGCAGAAGATAACGCACCTAGTATTATATTTCTAGACGAATTAGATGCTATCGCGCCAAAACGAGAAGAAGTAACCGGAGAAGTCGAGCGAAGAGTAGTTGCACAACTTTTGGCTTTAATGGATGGCCTAGAATCACGAGGACAAGTAATTGTTATCGGGGCGACCAATCGAGTGAATTCATTAGATCCCGCATTGAGAAGAGGTGGACGTTTCGATAGGGAAATTGAAATTGGCGTACCAGGTAAAAATGGTCGATTAGAGATCTTTCAAATTCATACGCGTGGCATGCCTCTTACAGAGGATGTGGACTTAGAGAAACTAGCTGAGATTACACATGGATTTGTAGGGGCAGATATATCGACTTTAGCTAAGGAAGCCGCTATGATTTCATTACGAAGAATACTACCACAAATCGACTTAGACGCAGTAGAACTACCTGTATCGGTGCTTGAGTCAATTGAAGTTACACAAAACGACTTTTTGGAAGCATTAAAAGATATTGAGCCATCAGCTATGCGAGAAGTCTTTGTTGAGGTCGCCAATGTCCATTGGGAAGATATTGGAGGTCTTGAATTACCTAAGCAAGAATTAAAAGAGGCCGTTGAATGGCCCCTCAAATTTCCAGAAGTCTTTGAAGCGACAAATACGCAACCACCAAAAGGAATTCTTTTATTTGGCCCCCCAGGTACCGGCAAGACACTTTTAGCAAAAGCCGTCGCCAATGAATCAGAGGCAAACTTCATCTCAATCAAAGGCCCAGAAGTTTTGTCGAAATGGGTGGGTGAATCAGAACGAGCGGTTCGTGAAACATTCAGAAAAGCAAGGCAAGCAGCACCAACAATTATTTTCTTCGATGAACTAGATGCAATAACTCCTCACAGAGGCATGGGTTTTGGTGATTCTCATGTCACTGAGCGTGTCATTAGTCAGATCCTGACTGAACTGGATGGACTCGTGGAACTGGAGAATGTCGTTGTGCTCGGAGCAACTAACCGACCTGATATAATCGACGCTGCTCTATTGCGACCAGGACGGTTTGACAGACTAATCTATGTGCCTGCACCCGACAAAGACGCCAGAGAAGCAATATTTAAGATCCATCTCAAAGGTAAACCACTTGCAGACGACGTTGATATTACAAAGTTGGCAGAATTGACAGAAGATTATGTTGGATCCGATATTGCCTCAGTTTGTCGAGAAGCAGTGATGTTAGCAATCCGCGAATTCTTCGAATCTGGTATTTCGAAAGAGCGCGTAAAAGAGGAGGCTAAATATGTCAAAGTGTTCGACAAACACATCCTAGACGCATTAAAGAAAGTGAAACCAAGCGGAACAAAAAATCTTAAAATATACGAAGCATTCATCGAACAGGGTGCACTAGATCGAAGAAAATCAGGAGCAGAACCCGTGCCGTTCTATCGCTAGTTAGCCTCTTTTTTATTTTTTTTAATTGACCATGCTTTCTAAATTAGAATATTCTTTGAAAGCCAGTCTTTTTTCTATGCCCCAACGACTCTAGCTGCTGCTCGGGGATCTGTGGCAGTTATTATAGCTGATACTGAATCTTGGTTGAAGCCTTTGAATCCTTGGTTTCGTTGAATGTTTTCAAGGTGACTGCTAAAAAGAAAGATCTAAAGGAATTAATTAACCGTAAATCTAAAAAACGGTCATATAAAAACAGAAACGCAACAAAAATAGAATGATCAAAGAATTTTCGTGCTATTTTAGTCCTTTCGCGCTAACAATTTTTATGATATCGCCATCGCTTAATTCGTGGTTTTCACCAAGTCTTTTTCCAGTACGTGCATCTACGGCATGTATAAAGGTCTCTGCTAGGTCAGTATGAATTTTTCCTGCGAATTCTTTTGCAGTTGTGCCTCTTTTAACTAGATATACATCAGGTAAAACTCTACCTTCCGAGTCTGCAAATTTTGTTGTATCATGCACTGGATATACTGCAATCATATCTAAAAGTTCAAAAACCGCTTTTTCTAACGCTGCTTGAACACCTGTAGACCCATATTTTTCTAAAATTTCTGTCTGAATTCGTTCAAGGCTTGCTTTTTCTTTATCAGAAATTACATCAGACTTATTGACTTTAAAAGACTTTTCACCGGATTTATATTCAATTACATCCTTTTCATCTAATTTTTTTAGTGCATACTCACAAAGCGCACAAGTTGGTACAACTATATAGTCTTCTAACTCTAATAAACTGTTTAGGTATTTTTCTGAAGTTGACATATCAACCTTGTTAGCAACAATGATCATGGGTTTCGAAACTTTTCGTAAAACTTCAACGAAGTTGAATAATTCTTCATCTGACCAATTCACTGGTTTTTCTTTACTCACACTCTCTTCTCTGAGTGCCCAACGGATATGGCTTCGTGTTATTCCCAATCCAGAAAGCTTATCTGCTAATGGCTCATCGATTTCTTTCCGAGCCGATTCTGCATGTCTAGTTAATCTATTCCAGTCCTTTTGGATTATTTGGAGAAACCACATATTGATTTCTCTCTCAAGAAAACTAATATCTTGCTTAGGATCATAACTTCCCGCTTCAATTGGTTGCCCATCTGCATCTATTGAACCGGAGGCATCTAATACATGAATTAACACATCTGCTTGTCTTAGATCGTCAAGGAATTGATTACCTAGACCTTTTCCTTGCCAGGCGTCAGGAACAAGACCGGCAACGTCAATAAGTTCGACTGGTATATGACGTATCCCTTCCATACATAATGAGTTGACTGGTGTATCTTCTACGCCTAAATCTACATGAGGACATGGTTTCCTAACATATGCAATTCCCTGATTAGGTTCAATTGTAGTGAAAGGGTAACTAGCCACTTTTGCGTCAGTTAGACAGGCGGCGTTCAAAAAGCTCGTTTTTCCGCTACTCGGTTTACCAACAATTCCAACGATCATTTCATCATCTCAAGTTTTTTCGGGTTTGTGAAACTGAGTGTCAAAACAAAATGAAGATCGTAACTAAGATATAATCTTATTGTGCAGATGTATGATCATTATGTTGAAGTTATATCTCAGTGTGTTCTTCTTTTTCAGATGAGTTCTCCTCATAACGCAACATAATACGGTCTTCCGTATCTCGAAAGGTTTTGAGTTGCACATTATTCATACCTGATGTAACTGAGAATTTGATTTCACCTTTCAATCGCCATTGAGATGATTCATCTTCTCTTTTGGATTTAAAAACTAAAAGAAAACTAATCTCATGTTCACCAGTCTCAATAGCCCCATCGAAAAAGACAATTTTAATATAATTTTAATATAATGACCTTTACTTAATAGGACATAAAATTCCATTTTCTACAATATTAAGCGGGTTCTGCCGTATTTGCTGCGATGAGTTGTGATAATATGCCTCCCATCTCTGTAGCACTTGATAAATCAGAAATTGAAGAGTTAAAATTGTATATTCAAAAAAAGAGTCTAAAGAGAGTCCGTCCAAAAACTGAATACGAATTGTTACGAATAAAAGACGGAAAAATCAGTATAGTGGTTTATAGTGGAAAAGTAGTTCATAATGGATCTAAGGAATCTCAACAAGTAATTGATGCCATTTTAAAGAAGGAACAGATCTATGACTACATTTTAGGATCGGATGAAGCAGGGAAAGGCGAATGGTATGGACCACTTGTGGTAGAAGGAGTTGCATTAACTCCTGATCTGATCATAGAATGTAGAAGGATGGGCGTCAGGGATAGCAAATCAATTGCTAAGCAACAACTGTTGAATCTTGCACAAAAACTTGTGAAGCAAAAATTTCCCAGAAAACTAGTAATTCTTAAGCCTGAAGTCTATAATTCAAAATACAAGGAGTTCCAGAACGAAGGGAAAACGCTAAACGACATGTTGGCTTGGGCGCACTCAGCAGCAATAAAGGATTTATTGAAGGAAATAAAATTCAACAACGCGAAGGTTGTCATAGACAAATTTGACTTTCAAAAAACAGAATACAGACTTTCAAATGTCGACAGGACAAATCTAGAAATAATTCAGAAAACTAAAGGTGAATCTGAGATCTCTGTGGCTCTTGCTAGCATTATTGCAAAATATATTTTCGAGAATGAAGTTGATAAACTGAATAAGAAATACAAAATTGATCTTAGAAAAACAAAACCTGCTGACATCGAGCCGAAAATTCTGCCCCTAGTGGCCAAACTTCATTTCAAAAATGTGAAAAAACACCTTTAATCCCTGTCAATCTTTTAAATCTCTTTTTTTCTGCTGAAAGATCTTTTCAATAAGTTTTTTTAACAATGGTTTGCCTTCTTCAAAAACACTATCTACAAGAACTTTCACGATATCCAAAGATGCAACATTTCGCCAATCTCCCAGACTTTTTGTGATTTTTTCTGTGACTCCTTGAATAAATTGCGCAAGCACGAACTCCCAGTATTTCATGTGAACTTCTAGATCTGATAATGTATCCTCAGGCTGTGAAGCCTCATCTTTCTTTCGCTTGAATGCCATTCCAGTCACTTAACCCCTTTAATAGCAAAATCTGCATTCCCCTTTATATTTCCTAAGTAAGAAAGCGATATATTCTATAATCAGTAAATAGGATTCTCAAAATTATACTTCTAGTTTGAGAAAATGATGTTTATGTTATCGTTTTTTGCATACTCTTTAGCTTCTACTTCATCATTGAATATCTTAAAAACATCAAACTCACATAACACGTTCTTTCCATCGACGACAAAATCAGACATTGGTCGTGCAATATTGCCAGCCTCTAAATACACTCTGATCAAACATATTTTTTCTTCCAGTAAAAGATCAGAAGGTACCCTAGGCACGCATTTTTTTTACAGTGCTTCTTAATCACTTTCACATAAGCCTCTCTGTGTTTTTAATATAATTAATAAGAACAAAGTAGGGGGGAGTCGATCACGATGATTCAGACCGTCAAATTCCGAATGTATCCCGATGAGACACAAGAACATCAGCTCCATGAGATCTTTGCCATCTATAACCGCGTGAAACGCGTCGGCTATAATCTGTTGTTTCATGGCGAGGACTATATGGTCAAACATTTCGATGAGAGCAAAACCATACAAAAGTGTTTGATGGATCAGTGTCATAACAACCCCTATGTCAATACCCTCCTGATTGATAACAGGATGAAACTGGAGCAACAAAAGACCTGGTTGACAAAACGACGCAAACGCATGACACAGCAGCTACAAGTCGTTACCAAGAAAATCAACAAAATAAAGGAACAGGATACACAAGACAAGCGATTGAAGGGCTTATACGCCCGCAGATCCTCGATAATGGCTAAACTGAACAACTTACATCTCGAACCCGTAGTATTTGGTACTAAGAATTTATTTAGGCAGAGAATACGCGGTAACATAAGTAGGGAAGAGTTCCGAATACGACGGGACTCGTCCTTCAGTTGTATCGGAAAGCAACAGGGAAAGAATCTGAATCTCAAGGTATTACCAGATAAAACCGTCAAGATACGAACCTTTTCCAAGCAAAAGGGACGCAAGTGGCTGATCATTCCAATGTCCGTAAACTACGTACAGGAAAAGTGGTTTCAGCAAATTCTTAATGCCAACAAATACACGGTGACCGTAAAAAGGAAACTCTTCAAGGGAAAGGTGCGTTACTTTGTCCATGTATCCTATGAGATTCCAGTTCCCGCATCACATTACGGGTACGAACATGGTGCCATCGGTTTAGATTTCAACTATAATTTTGTCGCTTTAACCAATGTGGATCAGCACGGCACACTTCTCTCTTATCATAGCATTTCGTTTAACAACCTTCACAACTATCGAACAGATAAACGTAATGATTATATCTCCTATAAGATGGATAAAATCGTCAATTACTGCATCAATAAAGGCAAAGGTATCGTGGTCGAGGACTTACAATTCGGCCAAAAATTTTCTTATAATACAAGACTCAACCGAAAATTAAGCAATTTGAAGACCACCGCCTTAGAACTGCTGGAACGTAAATGTAAGAAGCGCGGTGTGTCCTTTAGGAAAGTATTTCCAGGATATACCTCCATAATCGGCAGGTATAACTATGCACGATTACATAATTTGTCAGTCCATCATTTAGCAAGTTATGTAATAGCTCGAAGAGGTCTAGGATTCAAGGAAGCAATTC
>NZ_JAHPYX010000130.1:0-9755 GCF_019058535.1 Candidatus Borrarchaeum sp. | reverse complement strand
GTATCCATTATCCAAGCCATCACTTTTTCATCAGTGTTTACATCTGGAGCGGGAATATCTTTCTCAGGGCCTATCAAGGGAAGAATCATGTAGATGTATCTGCGAGTCAGTCGTTCAATTTCTGTCCGTGACATTTTTGTTGGATCACACCTGACACCGCCCTTTGCGCCACCATAAGGAATGTCGACTACGGCACATTTTATCGTCATCCAACCCGCGAGTGCTGTTGTTTCGTTTAAACTAACTGAAGGATGATATCGAAGACCTCCCTTACAGGGTCCCCTAATATCATTGTAATGTACACGATAGCCATCATAGAGCTGGTAGTCACCGTTGTCATGCACAACACCTACCGCTACAGAAAGGGTTCTCATGGGGCGTCTGAGGAAGCTGTGAATATTGGAGTCTAAATTCAATAATTCAGCGGCGTTATCTAAAGTCTCCAAAAAGTTTTCGAATGGATCCTCTTTGTTACTCATAAAAAAATCCTTCATTACTTTCATTCAATTTGATGTTTAAATTTCTTAACACTCTTCTAATTATTTCTTTGCTAGGTATTCTTTCGCTTTTTTGAGTGTTGATTTACTAACAATTCCATGGCTTCTTACCAGAGCAGAAAAGTAACACAGGCATCCGGGATCTTCAGGGGAGCCGATATAGTTTAAAATAGCGTTATATTTATCTACATCTAAACAAAGTGAGTGTATGGGACAGGAATAGCCTTTGTTGGTTAAAAAAAGCCCCATACAGGGAGGGCTTCTAGAAACGGGTTTGTCTAGCCCTTCTATAATGAAAGAACACATTTCATCAGAGATTCTTTGGAAATCTTCCTTAGAAAGGTTTACATCCTCTTTATGATATTCTATGAGTCCTCTAACTATAGATTGAATGGCTAAGTCGATTGCTTCTTTAATAGTCTTTTCAGTCCTAAATTTTTGGATCATTCTGTGGAACATACATTCATTACTACGTTCTCTATAGAAAAGACACGGCATACGAATAAGAGATGTGATAACGGTTTGGGTCATTGGCAGAACTATCCCAAGAAGTGAGTCTTTTATAAAATAGGGGCGAATACCATAGTATTAAATATCTCGATCGATTCTCCAGTCAATGATATTTTAAAGACTATACTATATTTACTTTCCCTTTTTTGATTCAGTAGTTTGGAAGGTCTTAAAGAGCCATCAAAAAACTAAGTACCAAAAGAGTTAATTATCTTTCCTTAAGTTTTATCGTGATTGACCTAAAGGAGTTTTGCTCATGAAATTATTGTTAGCTTACTTTTCTGCAACAGGAAACACCGCACAAATAGCAAATACTGTAAAAGAACAACTAACTGAGTTAAATGTAGAAATTGACGAATTTAATATGACTTCATATTCTGATAGACAAAAAAATATTAATTTAGATCCTTATGATGCAGTAATTTTCGGATTTCCTGTTTATGACAATAGAGCACCACGATTGGCAAGAGAATGGTTGCAGACATTGAATGGTAAGGGTAAGAAATGTGCTACCTTTTTTACTTATGGCGGGATTCGTGTGCATCCATCCCATTATTCTACTCGTCAGATATTGGAAAAACAGAATTTCGAAGTTGTTTCATCTGCTGAGTTCTTAGGTGCGCATACATTTAATTTAGCTGGATGGGAGGCAATGGAAAACAGACCCGCCCCCTCAGATTTTGATGTCGCTAGAGAATATGCGTTAAAAACCTATAAGAAATTCATTAATAAGGATTCTAGACGCTTAGGTGAACTAGAAAAAGGCATGCTTAATGAAGAACAATTGGATGAATTGGAGAATTCTAAGTTTAAGATAATCAAACAATTTCCTACCAGAGACGGCAAAGAATGCAGCATGTGCCGAACCTGTGAAGAGCAATGTCCTACGCAGGCCATGAATGCTGAAGAAGGGTCTGCAAACAAGGATGATTGTATCGTCTGCCTTAGATGTGTCGCTAATTGTCCTGATAAGGTATTGAAAATAAATGATCTAAGTAAAATCTTCAAGATGCTACTACAAAGAGATAATACAACAAAGGAACTTTTGGCGAAAAAAACAAGTAAAATCTATTTGTAGGTATTATTTGTCATTTCTAAACGAATTAGTTCTGCTCTCTTTAATTTTATTATCGCGAGAAGACCTCCCCCGAAAGGGTGGGGTAGTTCACTTGTAAAACCTCTTGAATACTCGACAGACCGCCAATCCCATCCATAAAAGCAAATCTTTATCTCTACCCTTGGTCAATTTCAGATTCCATGTCCCGTTCTCTTCTTGATTGTTAGTAAACCAATCAAGAGCTTCCTTGATTTGTGGATTATCAACAGAAAATCCAAGATAAGACAGCGAATCAAGTGATGACAATAAGTCGGTAAACCAAAAAGGAAATGTAAATCTAGTCCAATAATTGACTGCTTGTCGATCAGAGTAGCGATCCCGTTTGAAAAAACGAGATGCCAAGAATTCTCCAGCATCTTTAGCTTCTTTTGTTTTTCGAAATTCAGGATGCGCCGCAAATGCTCTTAATACACATCCTGTCACCAACCAAGCAGATGGCATCAAAAGATCAGGCATCAAAATTTCAGAATGCAACATTTCTCTATCTAATTTCTTGCCAACTGTTCTAAATGGAATTGCCCAGCCGCCATCACTTTGGCGAATAGAAAGAAGCCATTTAAATCCTTTTTCAATCCTAGGATCATTATCATAGCCTGCTTTAATGAGAATTTCCATGGTCATTGCAGTATAGGTTGGAGCGTACTGAGTTCCATAAATTCCTCTGAAATCACCTTCTTCTGTCTGAAAACTGAATAAGAACTCAGCTGCCTTTTGCATTGCAGGGTGTTTTTTGTTAATTCCATATTTTTCAACCAATTCTCCAATGATTCTATACGTCTCAAGTTGATTATAGTTCTCTCTTGAACGAATGGACGTGTCGCCACCGGGATATTTCCAAAAACCATCCTCTTGCTGTTTTCGAATGAGTTTTTTAACTTGGGATAACTGCCACAATGTTTCAATAGACTCCATTTCCTTTTTACCAAGTAAATCACGTTGGGTAAAAAACAAAATTGCCTCATTTCTTGATGTTAGCAATGGGGGTAAAGGGTCAAAGTTAAGTTGTTTTCTCCATCTCTCTACCATCGTCATTCACCATTAATTTAAAACAAAAACATCTTTAAAGTGAATTTGTATCATTCAGATTAAAAAACTAAGGTGGCAGGATGTATATTTGGTTTTTTTTCTGTATAATTGGTGTAATCGCAATAATACCACTTCATTTTTTATCCGTAGAGCACTTGAAACTCCAAGAAAAGTACGGTAAAGAGAAGGGGATCAAACGAGGTGAGATTTATGGACTCATTTCAGGATGGTTTTTTTTCATCTTTTGGATGGGGCTCTGGTTTTCACCACAATCAAGATTTACTGTTCCAATTCTTCAGAATGTATCCGTCATCATTCCAATTATTAATTTTTCAATTCCTGTGTTTCACCTGATAATTTGTACGCCTTTCCTCGCTCTGGGTGCCTGGTTAGGGATTAAGGGTGTACAGGAAACTACCCTAAAAGTAACAGAAACACATAGACCGGAAAAAATTATTACAGGAGGAGTTTATTCCGCTGTCAGGCATCCACAATACTTTGGTGGATTACTTGCTCACGTGGGAATTTCTTTTCTCTTATCAGCAATTTATTCCTTGTTTTTTACTCCTCTGATGATTTTACTAGTCTATCTCATATCATGGAAAGAAGAAAAGGAGTTAGTCAGAGAATTTGGCAAAGAATATGAAGATTATAAAAAGAAGGTGCCAATGCTACTGCCAAAGATTAGAAAATGATTTCAGTTGTGTTCGCTATTTAATCCATTCTTAAGGGTTCCTGATCTCTTTGGTTACAAAAAGACGTTTAATGCTCTCTTCTAACTTATTAAGCGACCTTAACCTTTAATAAATGCAAAAAACTCTTTTTCTTGTGATTCTACAAATTTAACGAATTCTTCGATAAGTTTCATCTTGCTGACCTTTAATTTTTGGTTTAGAAGCAATTTCGCTTGCAATTCGTCAATCTTATTTTTCACTTCAGTCGCAACGCGTATTGTAGTAACCAAACAACTCCCCCTGAGTTTGTATAATTTTATACTTTTTCTTAACTTATAGTTAATTCGACAGATAAAATCTCAAAATTAACATATAGTAGACTTTCATACATATATACTTTTATACTGAATATTTGCTGTTCTCTAGGGAACTATTTCAGCCAAAATATTTCTAAATTTTCGCAAGAATACATAAAAATCTACAAGTCTTCTTTGTATCCCTTTAAGATTTTCCTCATTCTTTGATACTACTTTTGACAAGCTAAGACTAGCACTTTTTCCAAAAGAAATATAAATGATTGTAATGCGCTTCTCTTACCTATTTCACAAAACTATAGTAACGAACATGAGAGAGAGTTATAACATAGCTTTCAACTCGAAAAGGCTCTGAAACTAAATAACTGGAAATTAAACGGAAGGGTGAACTGCGATGGCGAAAGAAATGGAGGTGAACTTGATGACAGAGAAGGAACCGATAAGGAAATATCGAACAGTAGATGGTACATTTCAGATCTTGTGTTATAAAGCACATGAGCAATGTGGTAAGGATTGCCCACAAATGAAACTGTGGCGGGAAGTAGCTGCATTTCAGAAATTAGGCTTTAAGTGTTTTATTAGAAACGGTGGCGATATATGGGAAACTAAATTCGAATATGATCCTTTAGGGATGATGTTTTCGTGAGATATGTGCAAAAAAGGGCAAATTGTTATACATAGCCTTTTTTTGTCGATAATAAATATGGAAACGATTCTTTCTTCATTTTTTTCAATTTAGCAGAGCAGAAATGAATGTTCGGGTGTTTTCAGAAATATTCTCTTTATGAATAAGTGGTTAAACGTCTGTTTTTCAGCAAAAATACCGTTTTTGTGAAATAGATATTTGTGAGTAATACTCACCATCTTTTTAGATGCTCTAAGATAGAAAAGAAATCGCAAGAAAACAGAGTTAAAATATATATTGGGCGTTCTCCTTAGAGTTTTCATATTTTATAAAAAGCCATTTTCACTTACGTGAAATTTTTATTTCAGGCAATTCACTGAGATAGAACAAGAAAAATGAATAATATGGTGCTAAAAATAGCTGATATACTCTGGAAAAAGGATAATTAGAAAGAATGACTTTCTAATCATCTTGTAACTATTCTTATGAGACTAATTCATTAAGGGAGTAGATTTCCTAACGCAGGTCCTAAGACTGGAACGGAAAATACTTGAAAGTATTCTAAGGCAAATACCACAGCTACTACTATTACAATTAACGCTATGATACCTCCAACGACTTTTCCTTTACCCATTTTTTCTTCACCAACCTTGATACTTAATCGAATTTTGCATGTTTTGATTTTAGACAAAAGCAAACAGCACTACTTCCAATATTAGTATTCAATACTCCGATAAAAATTCTCTGCAAAAAAAATAAATATATATTTGCGAATATTTTAAGGGTAGTTGCAAAATATAGTACTTTACATTTTCACAGGATTAAATTTCTCAAAAAACAGTCATTCACTCTTCTTCTTTCTTAATAGACTTTAGATTTTGTAATCTCTGGATTCTACACATTTACAAAAAAATTGGAGGGGGATATACGTCCAATATTCCTAAAAGGATATCGAGAGGTATAATGCCCGAAAAAGAATGGCTTCGGATGTGTCTCCCCCATTGGTATATTTTCTTCCTTTTAGAATTTGCATCTTAGAAGTTTTTGTCCACAAAATCGCCAATCGAGTTCGTTAAGGAAGTTTATAAAAAAAAAATGGGTGGTGTAGGATTCTAAAAGCAACAAGGCTAACCGTTTACTATTTCTTGAACTTGTAGAGAAATTCGCAGTACTCATCTCCCCACTCTGGGCATTTTGTTAACTTAAAGTCTATTTTAGGATTAACTGCCTTGAATCCTTCTTTCACAAATGTGGCACAAGGTTCGCCGCAAACTTTAAAGGCATCAAGAACATTATATTCTTTAGCCCTCTCCCAGAGCGCACATTTATATGTTCTCCTCACAGCTCTTTCTGGTGTTGACTCAACAATTTCAGATGTGTATTCAGGACCGAGGGCAACTTTGCCAACGACAAGGGATAATCTAGCAGCCCCTGCTGCATCTTCTACTGGTATGTTGTATTTTTGCTGAATCATTGGATGAAGCGCCGCACCGCCTCCACCCCACATTCCATTTAAAATCTCTATGACTTTTTCTTTACCCAAGGCACCCACAAGTTGCGCCATTAAACCCATTGCTGATCCACTGAAAACATTAGTGGCGAATGCCCATTTATCTTCAACTGGGACTTTATCAGCTATCTCAGCCATTTTCCATCCTCTCCTCAATTTGGGTACTTATAGTGCGCCCCTCCTCGGCGCTTAGGGTGTAAAGAGTCACTTTAATGAGAGTCCTTCAAGTTCACTCTTTCAATAGTGACTCCTGTTCATTTGACTGAACTTACCCTAGGACTTGTCATATGACAATTAAAAAATTAAAATTGCCATTAAATGACAAGTCAAAAATATATTTATAGCAAGTTCTATATATAGTTTTTGCAAATTAATACTTTACAAATATCTAGTTTATGCTACATATAAGTAACGGCGTGAAAGACTTTCATAACTACAAGGAAAATCGAAATTGTCTCCCTCCATCACCCCCTAAAATAGGATTTATTTTCATTCTTCTAATTTTACGACGCATTCACAATAGGGATCTCCAGCACACATACAAGTAATCATTTCCCATGTAGCGTTTGGATTTATGGTACTACCAATGACATGATCGAAGCGATTGCACCAATCACTGATATCCTTATATTCTGTTTGAAACGGACACTTAATAATTCTCCATCTGTTGATTGTTTTCGATCGCTCAAGTATATTGGTATCCTGACCTGCGAGTTCATGCCAGATGTCCCAGCACTTCCCAATTGTTTCGCAATCATTGCCTTCTAGTTTGAAGATGGTTCGAATTGTATTGGCAATATTCTTGATTCTATCACCCATTTCGTTGAACGTTTCATACATTCTAATTGCTTCTAACGCACCATATTTCTCGCGTAGCGCATATAACCAACTTTTATGGTTAGATGTCCAACCTTTCATAGCAAAATTGTATTTTAGTTCCCATGGTATCTTCATTTTCTTAACCGTAGTCTTCACAGTTACCTCATTCGATGTTTTCTCTTGTAACCTCCAAACGTATTCGCAATAGGGATCTCCGGCACACATTCCTTTAGGGCGTTCGAGGATAACCTTTGGATTAACAATCTTTCCCATAATATCGAAGAAGGATAAGGACCAGTCGCTGATATCTTCGTATCCTGTTTCAAGTGGACACTTGGTGACCTTTCTTCTATTGATTATTTTGGATCGCTTAAGCAAACCAGCTTCAGTCCCAGTTAGCTCATCCCAGATGTCAAGTATTTCTCCAATCGTTTCGCAATCGTTGCCTTTAAGGTTGAAGATGGTTAGAATAGCATTTGCAAAATTCTTTACTCTTTCATCAATTTTTTGAGCCCTCTCAAAAAGATCAAGAGCTGCTGCTGGACCATATTTCTTCCGGTTAGCATATAAGTATCCTCGATGGCTGGATGCCCAACCTCTCATTGCCCAGTCATGTTTTAGTTCCCAGGGTATCGCTAGTTTCTTAGCCAAACTCTCACACGCTCCCCAAAGCAGATTTCATTTTAAGAACTTCACTCAAGGCTTAAATAATGATGAACTCAAAAATACGTTTATTATACAGAGTTCTCCCCAATTCCTCGTTACAATAACGCACTTCAGGTCACAGGATTTCATATGAATTATTCTTTTGATAAAAATATGTATGTGTCATTCGTACATTTATATTTTAAGATTTGTATTATTTTATGATTTAAAAAAAGTCAACAATAAGTCTACTTCAATGAGTAAATAAAGGGAATACGAAACGGAATTTCAAAAAAATTTAGACTTCCTTAAACTCAATGATTGCTTCGCAGTATGGGTCTCCCCATATCAATGTCTTCACGAGCTTATAAGTTAACTTAGGATTAACTGCCCTTAGTCCCTCTTCGCACCATGCTTGATGCCCTGCAGGACAAACCCAAAGTTCTGGATCTATATGACGCTCATTATATCTTTCCGACCATGGACACTTTGTCCTTCTTAGTACAGCTCTTTTTGGGTTTGCCTCGACTAGTTCAAACTTGTACTCGGGTCCACCCATTAAGGTTACAGCAACGATGAGCAATTTAACCGCACCTATAGCATCATCAGCAGGTATGTTGAATCTTTCCTTAACCATTGGAAAAACTCTCTGTGCTCCTCTACCCATTATCTTTGCTTGAATCTCATTATATTTTTCATAACCCATAACAGGCGAGATGATACCTTCCCCTTCTCCCAAAAGAGGTGCTGTAGTTTTCGATCCTCTCAACATTGTGAATCCAGTAAGAGTTTTTGCCGTTATTTCCCAACATTTCTGAGTCGGGATCTTCTTCAGTAGTTCTGCCATCCCCTATCACTTTTTTAGAAACTATGATTTGTTATATATTCTGATATCAAATATATAATGTCTCTTCTATTCACTCTATTGGCACGGCCTAAAGAAAAATGCCATGTCGAATAGGTTGTTATATAAATGTGGAGGTTCTAGGCTCACTGAGGCAATAGAAATCGAAACCAAATACGGCTAGAACAACTTAACCAAAAATTTAAAAATTCTAACAAAATGGATACTCTTAAATCTTGCTTGTACCTCAATGCAAAGATGTGTACAAAAAATACTAAAAAATGGGCCCGTGGCTCAATCTTCGTAACATTCTATGTGTACGAAGAGGCGAAGCTTGGTTAGAGCGCACGGCTGATAACCGTGAGATCATGTCCCCATAATGCGGGATGTTAGCGGATGTCGTGGGTTCGAATGATAGAAGTCCGGTGCTTCATCCGAAATTCCCACCGGGCCCACCACTTATTTTCAAGAGATTTATGATTATTATCTATTTTCCTTTCATCTTAAAAAAAAGCCAATTCACATCTCTTTTTTCGCCTTTTCTTGGCTTCAGTTTGATAAGAACATATCCACCTCTAAGCTTGTCTCCACTAATATTAACTTCTATCTTTGTATCAGTTTTTTTAATTAACTTAAAACTTCCCCTATCCCATATCTCAACGCTACCCGCTCCATATTCGCCTTCGGGGATGATTCCACTAAAAGTCGCATACTCTATTGGATGATCCTCTGTTTGAACGGCTAGCCTTTTGATTCCTGTCTTCAAAGGAGGTTCCTTAGGAATAGCCCAGCTTTTTAGTACTCCCTCAAACTCTAGACGCAAATCATAATGCAAGTGAGTAGCAGCATGCTTCTGGATAACGTAGATTCCTTCCTTAACCATTTCCCTTCACAGTCTCCCTTTTCGTGCCCGCCTCGCGCTTCTCGTTTTATGCTCGTACTGCGCGCATCGTAATCACATCACTTGAAGCTTACGCTCGGGCTACATCACTTTATTTCGAATTGTTCACCTGGTTTGAGAAGTGCGACTTTGATTTTCGATTTTGCCTCGACCTCTTTTCTGATTTTCTCAAGGTCAGTCTGCCTACTGTGCATCGGGATTACGTGTTGCGGATTGATTGCTAATATGGCTTCTACTACCTCAGGGGTGTCCATCGTAAATGTTCCGTCGCAT
>NZ_JAHPYX010000129.1:0-5807 GCF_019058535.1 Candidatus Borrarchaeum sp. | reverse complement strand
ATTGAATGCTATTGAATCCATTTTCATCACTATTTGCTAAGACAGGAGTGCTTTGGGATATTGTTTCGCGATATACTATGAGAGGTTTTGAAGTAATCACCTTAACGCCTTCTTTTTCGATATCTTTTACAGCAATTTCAAGGTGAAGTTCTCCAATCCCTGAAAGAAGCACCTCGCCTGTTTCTTGATTAACAGTACTAACCAAATTAGGATCCTGAATCGCCAGTCTTTCAATGATCTCTGCTAAGTCCGGGAGTTGTCTAGTCAGTGTGGGTTCTATTGCTACGGTCATAACAGGTTCAGAAACATAAGAGATGCCTTCAAAAGGTGTAATCTGATCAATATAATCTTGATTTGTAATTGTTTCACCAGTTCTTACATTCCCTACTCCTGCAAGTGCAACAATGTTACCCGCGCTTAGTTCTTCTACAATTTTTCTTTGCGCTCCCATAAACATACTTACTTGTGTTATTCGATTGTTTTCGTTTGCCAAAATTGGATGTACACGATCGCCTACATGAACTGTACCGGAAAAAATTCTTCCCGTAGCGATTCTTCCTGCATGAGGATCTTGTATAATTTTATGAACACAAATCACTAAAGGTCCGTTCTCATCACAGTTAAGCATTGATATGCCTGCGTTGCTAGTTAAATCACCTTGCCATATACGTGGGATTCTATAAGATTGTGCTTGCTTTGGATTCGGTAAATGATCAATCACCATATCTAAGACTGCCTCTTGAACAGGTATCGTTTCAGCTAACTCCTCTATTTTGTTTTCTTTGTATCCTTCTAAAATTTGAGCGAACTTTACTCCTTTTTTCATAGTAATAGCACTTGAAAGAGCCCAACGATGGAGAGCAGAGCCAAAAACTACTGTTCCACTAGCAACATTTACCTTCCAGTTGTCCTTGTACTCTTCTTCCGCATATAATTCAATTAAGGTGTTGAACTCTTGGACAATACGCTTTAATTTCTCCTGTATTTCTTCGGGAGTTAATTTTATTTCATTAATCAGCCGATCAACTTTGTTGATAAACAAAACAGGCTTTACACGTTCCTGTAGCGCCTGTCTTGTCACGGTCTCTGTTTGTACCATTACCTCTTCAACTGCATCAACAACCACAATTGCTCCATCAATAGCCCTAAGAGCACGATTCACTTTTCCAGAAAAGTCTACATGTCCCGGCGTGTCTACCAAATTGATAACAAATTCTTTTTCATCTTTAGAATGGAGTAAGGATATTGTTGCACTCTTAATCGTGATTCCTCTCAATTGTTCTTCATCTAGATAATCCAGCGCACGGGCTTTGCCAACTATTGACGGAGATAATAAGCCTGAATTCGCCAGAAATGAATCTGCAAGTGTTGTTTTTCCGTGATCGATATGTGCAATAATTCCAATATTCCGAATTTGTTTTTTGGTTTTCATTATTTTAAGAAGCTCTGGAACTAATTTTGCACTCAAGACGAAGACCTCAGTTATAATCGACTTTTTAATTCTTCTAACATTGGAATTGAACTAATTCTTAAATCTGATAGTAACTCCCACAATATTCCTTGAGGTTTCTGATAGGTAGTGTTTGTATAAATAACGCTATTTGGTGTTATAACAATGTCTAGTGAAACATCATGCTCAGTCATAGGTATATTTTCAACTAGTTGCACTTCATGGACTGTAGTCAACACCCGCGTAGTTTTGTCAATCAAATCATATGCTGTCAAAATGCCAAACTCTAAATCTGAATACCCACCGCCTTTTCCGACACGGCCACCTTTTATATCAACAGCTACAGATCCCGCTATCTTTAGATCTATTTTTTCGATTTTATTTGGCTTTACAATACTCCCAAATTGAAATGCACCCTTTATTGTAGACGCCCTTCTAATCTTGTCGGTGCGAACTGTCTTTTTACTTAAAACTAAAAACCCTTTTTCCTTTAATCGGGGTGGTGCCATTATCAGAATTTTCCCATCTCTTAAGATGTGTTCTCTAACAGGTCTTTGAGGGGAATCAGGATTACAAAATATTGTTTGCGCATTTTTGTATTCCTTTATTTCTACAAGACGTTGTGCAGCATCCTCAGAACCAACAAAATTGGGGATCCTATTAAAAACAGGTCTTGGAAACCTGGCAATTCCACGTTTTTCCATCAAATCCCAGATTTCTACTCTTATTTTGGATTTTTCTTTAGAATGTAATTTATTCATAAGAATCATTATTATGAGATATTTTCGTCAATCAATATTTCATATGGTTTTACCCATAAATGATTTTAAAAATCCAAATATCTCCATCAGAATAAACTGGCTCATAATTTCTGCTGCCTAAGAATAAATTAGGATCTAATCGCTGGAAATCATAGATTGCTTTCTTTCCGATGTAGATATAATCAATACTGAAGTATTTGAGAAGTGAAAATGTCTCTTCAGACTCAGGGTTTTCCTTTAATCGCTGCTTCAATTGATTAACTTTTGTTACATATTCTTCAGAAACCAAATTGTCCCCGTTACTTTTAGCCATTGAATAAGTCCTTCGATGCGCGATAGCTACAATCCATTCTCCAGCATCTGCTGATGTAACAAAAAATGTTGCGTTTTCATCGGTATTGTTTTGAATCCATATAAAGGCTTGATAGTCTGCCGTTGTTACTGCTGAGTCCTCGTAATTCCCCACCATGTAATTAAAAAGCAAAAGGGACTCAATAGTAACGGCAATTAAAATAAATACAAAAAAAACCTTTTGAAATATTTGCGTTGGAGTAAGTTTTTTAAAATATTTAAGATCTCCAATTGAACCAGCCCAGTTTGATAGATTAGTGAATCCAAATCCAGCCATTGATACTAGAGGCAAAGTTAAACCAGGTCTGATATACGTTGGATCAAATATGTACCAGTATGGAAATTCTAAGAAATAAAGACCTATCGGTCCATTTGCTGTAATAAGAAATAATATGGCACTCCATACGAATATACTGATTATGGAATTATTTTTTGAATTGGTTCTGTTGAATCTTGATAAGAAGAAGAGTAATCCTATAAATGCTATAAGCGGAATACTCCCACCGAAATCTTTTATAACCAACCTTACAAAGACCTTTTCAAGCCCAGAAAGTGATGTAAAATACCTGAGATCAAAAATTTGTGTCTTTGCCCACCATTTAATCATTGTTTCAATAAAAAAACTTTCTCTACCCTCAGTAGCAGAAATACTTAGCAATATTCGAGGAAATGATATCAATAAGCCAAAAAAGACAGAAAGAAGAGCGTTCAGAAATGATTTAACATTTCTTTTAAAAAAATGTGAAAAATTTACTGAAACCAACCCACAGATCGCTATAAAGAATGGCAGATAATGTGCGTAAATGAGACCAACTGTAAGTATTACTAAAAGTATAGATAATACTAGAGAGAATTTATTTTCTTTTATCATTTGTACAGCAACCGAAATAAACAGAGGAATCAAGAAAAATCCGAAGATGTAACTATTTCCACCCCAATTAAAAAAAATCATGGGGACATGAGTAACCACACCGCTTAAGAAACACATATTTGCGGCAATTCTTTTATCATCAAAAAGTTTGCTTCCTAAGGAGTACATAGAAATAGGAAATAAGAAATTGTAGGTATTTGTAAGTAACATGAGGATTTGTTCAATTGGAAAAGGTAAAAGGTAGAAAAAGAAGACTGCTACTGCATGTAGTCCTAAATTATAAGTTACTGCCACTGGATAAAATGGAGCGAATGTGACTGGGTATCCTCGATTTCTGATAATTAAATAGGCGTAAAGCGTATGAAATTTTGCATCGTTGCCGGGGTAAACATATAATCCTAGAGTTGGAAACAATCGAATACCAAACGAAACTGCGAGAGTAATTACGATTATTGGAGGAATTGACCTAAGTTCAACTATATACTCCTTCAGTTTGTGTTTGTTTTTTAAAGCAATGAATCCTGCTATTGCGAGAATAAAAAGCATAATGCAAATTGTTGTGAGATAATTGAACCCAGAGAAAGGCGTTAAAACAAAGACCATCAGAGGTATAAACGTCGAACTTATAGCTACACAAAGTACCATTTTTTCAATCAGATCAAAGCGCTGAATACGGCTTTCAAAATGAGAAAAAAACCATAAAACAAGTCCTCCCATAGCGATCATCACTACGTAAAAAAGCAAGGAAAATGTAAAGAGGGAAAAAACTGTAACGGGCTGATATGTGTCTACTTGCATTCAACTCACTTTGTTTTCGAAGTAGTTAGTCAAGAAGTTAATTTATTGAATTTAATTCCTTTCAATAGAGTATAATATAAAGGGATTTCGCCCTCCAAATTATTCCAGCCAAAAAGCAACAGTCTTTTTCGAAATTATCTTTGAGTAATAATTTGATCACTACATTGAAAAAAAGATAAGAGATTCTGATGGGCATACTAACTCTACAGGTTTACCAGCGTTTCTTCCATTGATTATATGCCAATCGAATGTCCTCACCTGTAACCGTCTTTCTTCCTGCATGAGTTGCAAGCTCTACAGCACGAGAACTGATTTCAAGACCAATTTCATTCAAAACGTCTCGCAAAGCTTCTGCAGCAGTCATGCTTACTCTATCTGCTTTTGCTCTACGCACTAACCTTTCTAAAGGAGCCAAGGGTAAATCGGTTGCGGCCATAATTTTCCCTCACATTGTTTGAAATCATAACTTAATTCGACAAAATTAAAATTTGAAATATACTTTGATGGACTCCTTTTAAAAAATTATGGGATATATTCCGTTCTTTTGAGAATATACTTACTTTTCTTAAACATTTTAAAAAGAACGTGTCTTTGAAACCAGAATAAGGTGAAAATAAGGTGAAGAGCCTCTCATGCAAATGTTAAAAGAATGCTTTTCTGACGAAAAGTTTTAATTCTAAGACTAAATTCATAGACAATGAGAGTGAGAAACCATGGGAATCAATGTACGGATTAGGGTAATGGGTTCACTAAAAGAGATCATGGGAAACCCATTTCAGATAAATTTGCCAGATGATTCTACAATACAAGATCTTTTGGATTCACTCTCAAATGATTTTGACCAACAATTCAAAGAAAAGTTCAATCAGTCTCTTTCAGAGCTTTACCCCTCATTATTCATATTACTGAACGATGCAGACATTTCACTTTTTGAAGATGAACATACTAAACTTTCAAATAATGATATCATAACAATTTTGCCTATAATACATGGTGGCAATCACGAATTATGAGATTGAGATTTCTTGATACTTTGGTGAAATTATGCAGTGGAACTTTTTAATACCTCTTGGAATAATTTTAATCATTATCGGCAGCATCTTCATATTTCTTGAGGTTTTTTGGAACATTATCAAGGAAAAGAGAGAAGAACCTGAAAAAGACGACGAAGAAAGGCGAAAGAAAACGAAAACTAAAGTTGGCGGAGGAGGCGTAGTCCTTATTGGCCCAATTCCCATAATTTTTGGATCCGATAAGAAATTCCTCATAATTGCAATAGTACTTGCTATTATCCTAATGATCATTAGCTTTGTTCTTTTTTATCTACCAGCTTACTTGTAGATTAGGGAAGCATAATATTTGAGAAATCACTCAACTCTCTGGGAAACATAAGTTATTTAAAGCATCTGAAAGAGTAAATTAGCACTATACTGCTTAGGCAAGAAATGAGTAATAAATAAAATATGCTCCGGTGGTGTAGTCCGGCCATTTAGAAGGCATAAACGGTTCTAAATAAACAAATTCTAAGTCGAAAGCATCTGGGGCTCTCGACTCTTCTTTGTACTCTGTGCAGAAT
>NZ_JAHPYX010000128.1:0-3400 GCF_019058535.1 Candidatus Borrarchaeum sp. | reverse complement strand
CTCTTCAGTTTACTACCGTCTTGTATTCCCTGCTTATCATACATGCTTTGCAGCCGCGCTTTTTCCTTCTGATAGAACTGATTTATACTCTTTATCCCTCTGCCATCATCCTTAACAACAATCGGTTTTTTGCCGATGCTGTTTACCAGAGTGATGATGTTAGAGACACCTAAATCGATACCTGCAATTCGTGTTTTGTCAGGTGTCTTCGGTGCAATCACTTTGTGGTAGACGATTTCACACACATACCCTACTCCTTTTGGGATAATTCTCACTTCTCTTAACTCGGTAGTATCCGCTAATCGTGTCTTTACTTTAAAACCAAATGATACTTTCTTTGGAAAAATTACCACGCTGTTTTTGATGCGACATTGCTGGTTGGTGAACACTAACACATATTCGCCATTCTTCTTCTTGTATTTTGGTGGTCGTGGTTTCTTCTTGAATTTCTTCGGGTGTTGTTTCCATTCTTTAATCGCATTAAAAAAGGATTTCCATGCTTTGTCGAGAAGTTGAAGTGTTTGTTGGGATGTTTGCGCTGGTAGTTGTCGATAATTGGTGCTGCGTTTTAACTGATGGTAGAGTTCGTTGTAGCGTATCCAGATTCCCTGAGCTTTCAATGACTGCTTAATTCGGTAGTTAGCTTCATTGTACAAATTTTTTGAGAGATGACACAAGTGACTAAGGGTGGTAGTTGGTTTCAACCAGATATGCTCGGTTCTTGTAACTCTAATCATCAAAGAAGTAAGGGTGACAAACGCTATTTAAGTTTAAGAGAGACCCTTAGGAAAGTGATACATGTGAATATGAGCTTCCGCAAATCATTTCGCCACTAAAGGAGTGGCTTTCTTCTTGAGCTAAGGTAAGTGACCGATAAACAGTTGCATCACAGTAGTAATATGATGTTCCCATCGTTTTACGCCGAATGAATCCTTCTGCGAACCAGCGGTAGCGTCGTAGGAGTTTAAACACCTCTGCAGTGTTCATCATGTGAGACTCTCATTTGATTCTAACAAAACCTTTTAGTTTAAATCTACGAACAATATTTAGAAAAAGGATGAGGGGGTTAAGACTTTGAAATGGGCTGATGAAGAAAAATTTCTCGAAGAACAACTCGAAATTCTAGTCAGGTTGCGAAACCATTTTGGCGAAAATGTCATAGAAATTGCGCACCGCGCTCGCCTCTCTGTCCACCAAGAGCGAATGCGAGAATTATCGACACAGAATCCACCTAAACGCCCTGCTGAAGTATTTGGTCACTCAGCTTACAGTGTCTCAGCTGCTGATCCAGGTACCATGGAGTATGACGTGTTAGAAGATTCAGAGAGCCGTTTTGCTGTCAAAATCAAGCGTTGTCGCTATGCTGACTTTTATCGAGGTCATGGTCATCCAGAGATAGGCTATGCGTTACATTGCTCTCTAGATTTTGGCGAAGCCAAGGTTTTCTGGCCAGAAATCACATTCACACGTTCTAAAACGTTAATGCAAGGTGACGATCACTGCAATCATTGTTATGAATTAGTTAAATAGAATGACGGTATTTAATCCAGCTAAATTAATGTAAATGAGAGGAACGTTTCATCGGAGTGTTCCTTTGATTTTTGCTTGGACAACAGATTTGGATTGCTTTCTAAACCAAAAGGCTATTTTTGAATTTTTCAAAGTAAAAATTGTTTTATATGTAATAGATCTCTTCGCTGCTCTTGCAGCTTCTACTGGGTTATTTAAGACGAATTTCGATCAGGGATTTGGTGTTCAATTCAATGTAGAAGGCTACAGGTGAATTGGGGAATTCATCTGGACAGATGGAGTTCTTTCATTAATAGAGAGTGAGTTTATCGGAAAACCAACAGAAAATGCTAAAGATTGAAGAAATAAATGCTTAAAACTAATCGTGAACTTAAAGACGAACAATTCTGAATTGCTTTCAGAATTAATAATATGTATGTGTCGAACTCGACCAAATTCTGCAATATTGGGATAAGGTTCAGGAAGACTGAATATTTTAATAATTCATTTTTAAGAGAATCTATGTGTAGAAATCGTGTAATATTAATTCTTCTGTTGTTAAAAATCCCTGTCAACTATTATCAAAATACTTTAAATCATTTCGCCCTAGAGCGCGAAGCATTACGTCCGGCTGAACGTAATATCGGTCTCCAAATATTTTATCACCGTAAATAGCGAGTGGATGTGTTTGAAGAATACCTACAAGTATGCCTTCTGTAAACTTGTTTTCGTCATATTGGCATATAGCTAGTACGCGATTTCCCGGGAAAAAGTAATTAAGTTTTGCCTCGTATTCTACGAGTAGTTCAATGTTTTCCCGCGATTTTAGTGCCCATGTCATCTCCCCGGTAACTCGTAGAGCATCGTAGCCGTCCGCTAGTGCTGTATCGAGATGTGCCTTGATTAAGGCAATCATTACATCTGGATCAAATGCGTCCTCTTTTGTATAGGTATCTTCACTGGTAGTAAACACTAATTGTCCTTTCTCGATCACCAAATCGACATCGACACTAACATTCTTAAGTTGGGTTTGTATTTCTTCGACACCACTTTCATCGATTATGTAGATGCACTTATGGTTGCATTCCAGCCCTTCTTTAATAAAGGGTATGACAAGGGCAAATTGTTGCTCTTTAGTTTCATAAATGTAACAGATATGAACCCCCAGTTGGATTTTTTGTCGGAGGGTATCATAAAGCGGAAATTTGTCTATCTTCATTGAAATAACCTTCTCTGGATGCCCTTACCTTTTAAGGTGGAGTAGCTGACTCTTGATATTATCCAGTTTTTTATTTGCGTCCACTTAAGAGGCCTAACTAAACGAATAATGATCTCGAACCATCAATACTATATGTCATATTTAAATTATATCACAAAAGAGAAGATGCGATCTGAAACATTGTGGAGACGCACTTACTCCGGTGGAATATTTCTCTTTTCAAGGAACTCTTTTCTTGCACAATTCTAACTTTCATTTTAACCCGATATAGTTCTATGAGAATCACAGTTTTCTCAGGAAATATTCGTGGAACCGGGTATCAGTTGTTAGTTCTGGGTGGAAAACCGTACCAATCATATCACCTTTTTGAACTGCGGCAATTATTGTACCCAGTTTTCCAAGAACCTCAACATCGGGACCCACCTCTAGAATAGTAGGCGCTCGTATGAATATAACCTGAAATGGTTCACGACCCAAGCTGGGGATTTCTAAATTAGCGCCAAAGGATTCCTTCTGTCTTCCAAAGGAGTTTCTTTCAACTGTAATATCCATCAAATCAAGAGTAGTAGCGTCAATTGTGTCCACAACACGATCATAAACTTTTCGGGCCATCATTATAAGCCCTGCACATGTTCCAAATATGGGCATACCCTGTTCTACTCGAACTTTGAT
>NZ_JAHPYX010000127.1:0-14806 GCF_019058535.1 Candidatus Borrarchaeum sp. | reverse complement strand
CTGCAATCTCATCAAGAGTACGACTCACTTTACATTGCCTACATGCTGCATATAACGCCGCAGCAGCAACACCTTCAATACTTCTCCCCCGTATTAGCCTTTGTTCTACTGCTTTACGATAGAGGCATGCAGCAATCTCTCGTACATTACGAGGAAGACCGAGATGAGACGACATTCGATCAAGTTCAGATAGTGCAAAAGCAAGATTTCGTTCAGTTGCATCTGATACGCGGATTCTTCGTTGCCATTTTCTTAAGCGGTAAATTTGGGCACGTTTTCCGGGAGCAAGATGTTTTCCGTAACTGTCTCTGTTTCTCCAATCGATCATCGTCGATAGTCCTTTGTCATGAATCGTATAAGTCATCGGGGCGCCTACTCTTGCGCGCTTTTCTTTTTGTTCGTGATCAAATGCACGCCATTCAGGCCCTGTATCCATAATTTTATCGCGAATGACCAAACCGCACTCTATACAAATCACTTCAGCTCTTTCATAATCCTTTATAAGTTTATGATTTCCACAATCTGGGCAACAACTAGAAGAAACAACAAGATCACTTTCATCTTTTTCCGATAAGTGAATAGATAAACACCTCCAATGGATGTTAACTTATTTTTTCACTTATTTCGTTTGCGCTTTCCTCTGGTATACATAAATAAGTCTGAAGATAAAAGTTCTTCTACTTTTGAGGGATTAGAAACTGTGATAGATAGATAAGGTTGTTTTACTGGACCAAAGACATCTTTCACAGAACCAATAATTTTCTTGTCTTTAGTACATACCCTCGTTTGTAATTTTGGAATAAAATTAGGATTACCTTGAACAATAAGTTTACCATGAGGCGAGATATGTAAGATTGTTCCAATATGTTTCAAAAAGTCTCCTCCAGACCGGAAACTCTGCAAAGAGAAGCGCGCACGAAAAGTGAAAACCGGTATATAAACTTTTGGGTATTTAAAGTTTACGATTAGTGTAGGAGTCGGAATTTATAAAGGTTCCTTTTATATCTCTACTTTAACTAAGAATACATTTAAACTTCAGGAAGAATGAATGGGTAATTATTTCAATATGATGGCGGAAATGATGAAGGATTGGCTCGCGTTAACAAAGGAAATTGTAAAAAAGCATTATATATTGATTATTGGCTTCTGCCTAGCGTTTGCAGTACGACTGTTGATTGCTACAATTGGTGCAAATCGTCATTGGGATTTTCGTGATTTAACTGCAACTGGACTGTTGCTTCTTGAGGGTAAGGTACCTTACCGAGATATTCCTGTTGGAAAAACGGATTATCCTCCACTAATTTCATACACTATGATGGTTACAGTTTTTCTTTGCGGAGATTTTGTATTTCTTTGTAAACTCCCGTTTATTATTGGCGATCTCTTAATTGGTTATGTTCTCTATATCTTTGCGAAAGAATGGCAAGTTGATAGCGATAACTCTTCTCATCGGAGTTATATAATAACGCTCATTTATTTGTTTTTACCTTATCCAATATTTGAAAGTTCGTACATTGGACGTTTTGATTCAATACCGACTCTATTTCTTTTGCTTACAATTTATTTTCTTCATAAGGAACATCACAATTATGCAGGGTTATGTTGGGGCATAGGAATAATGTACAAATGGTTCCCCGTGATCGTTGCACCTATAATCTTCCTATACTTTTTCAAGACTAATAAAATGAAAGACCTTGCACGATTTCTTTTTATAACATGTGCTGTATGTTTCTTAATTTCTCTTCCCTTTCTTATTCTCGCACCAAATCAATATATCTCAACATATCTATTCCATCTTACCGGAAGGGAAGTTTCAACAGATTTATCGATTTACTCTCTCTATAGCTATCTTACTAATGATTATTCCATGATTGTAAGAATTATTAGCACAACTATTCAAATAATTGTACTTTTAGGTTTATTTTTGAGTTTTTCTGTAGCAAAAAAAGTCTTTGAGACGCCTTACGTTCTAATTATACTCAGCGCCTTATTTCTGAATGCTTTTGTACTTTTTAATCGGATCATCAACCCTCAATATTTCTTCTGGTATTATCCGATCCTACTCTTCTTACTTTTTCTTCAAAAGACTGCAAGAAGACAACTTTTTCTTGTAATATTTCTGATAATTAATCTTGATGTTATTGCTTTTGCTCAGTTCTGGTTACAATGGGGGTATCGTAGAACGATCTTAACCATAACTCTTCCTTTCGAGTCCATGATCCTTTATGTTGTAGTCTTTCATGTGTTATCTTATGTTCTTTTTATCTACCTTCTTAGATTCTATACATTGAACCATCCTTCTGTTCCTCTTCAGGTAAAAGACTGAGATACACAAAACTAAAAATTCCTCTTAAAATCAGACCTAAGTAAGTTTGTATAAGGAAAAATTGACGCCGGGGGAGGGATTTGAACCCTCGCGTTCACAATGGAACACTGACTTTCTTCCGTTTGACTCAAGGCCAGCGCCTTTAGACCACGGAGTTAGTCCGGGCTTGGCTACCCCGGCTTTAAGAACGATTTAAATTCGGAAGAGGTGATGAAGATCGCACTTCACAATAAGAGATGTAGAAACTTGTTAATTTAACACGTGTATAAACATTTTTGTAAGGACTATTTCATGAATTCATAAGATTTACTGTTTTCTAATTACAATTATTCTCAAAAGATATCATTTGTATTACCTTTTACAATAGTAGACTAGTTTGATATAATTAATTGCCTTCATGTAAAGTTTAAAAGAAAAAGTAGAGAATAAAAGAAAAAGAAGTTTTTAAAAGAAAACTTAGGATGATTATATTAATTGAATAAATGGAGGATATCTGATGAATAGAGATTTATTTCCAGATCAACGTGATATTTATCAACCAGAAGCTCAACACGGTGGCTATCTACCCGGAGCTACTGCAATAGGTGTTGTATGCAAAGACGGTGTTGTTTTAGCAGCAGAGAAGAGAGTATCGTATCCTGGGTCAACATTGGTTTTAAGTAAACTCGGAAAAAAAGTCTTTAAAATTACAGATAACATAGGTGCAGCGTGTGCAGGATTTATGGCAGATATGGACTCTTTGATAAGAACAATTGAAGCACATTCGCGGCTCTATAATTTAGAATCTAGAAAGCCAATGTCAGTTCGTGCGGCCGCAAAACTTATGTCTAATATATTATTTGGTAGACGGTTTGCACCGTTATTGACAGAAACATTAGTAGCTGGTATGGATTCTGACGGAATTCCAAGTTTATTTGTTCTTGATCCCGCTGGTTCCGTACTTGATGATAAGTTCGCTTGTGCGGGAACTGGTGCTTCGATTGCGATTGGTGTCCTTGAAAGTGGTTATCGAGATGATCTTTCAGCAGAGGAAGGAAAGAAACTGGTTCTTAGTGCTATGAAATCCGCAATCGCGAGAGATGCTGCTAGTGGCGATGGTTGTGATCTGCTAGTAATAACAAAAGATGGTACAGAAGAAACTTTCATGCAAGTCTCACAAATTGAACAAATGTCTCAGTAAAACAAATTTAATTATTTTCCTATCAGTTTATACTGTGCCAACACTTTTACTATTGGTTTTATCAACCAGAAGACGGAATTCTTGAGCTAAATTTGAATATTAGAAACCAATTATTCTTTTATTTATCAAAAACAAGAAGTATCTTAGGAATTGCAAATGTCAGAAGAAACCTTATGGAGAGACTACTGGAAGAATGTAGCATCCTGTTTCAATAATGAAATAGCGAACCAATTAAATATTGAGCCTTTAACTTTAAAAGAATTTAAGCTTATATCACTAAAGAAACTTGCACGAAAACTTTATGAGGCGTGTAAAAATCACCAAGACAAACTAGATGCCATTATTTCTCTCTGTACAAAAGCCAAATTCTCTCAAAATGTATTGAGAAACGTAAGTAGGGTTCCATGGGGCTATGTAGTCACATATGGTCAGATTGCAAAATCAACTGAAAACCCAAAGGCTGCACGAGCTGTTGGTAATATTATGAGAAGAAACCCATTCCCATTTATTGTACCATGTCATCGTGTGGTTCGTAATGATGGATCTATTGGTGGATTCATGGGTGGATTCCAAAATAGCACAAAAGTAAAGGAAAAACTACTTGAGATGGAAGGTATTACATTTGAGAATAAACGCATAAATTTAAAGAAATATGGCTTTTAATCGAATGATTTGAGAATTAGGAGGGACAAATTGCAGCCGTACAAAATCTTTACTGATCGTTTAGAGAAAGGTGAACTTAAGATAGATTGTATCGTATTAGAATTAGAGAACGCTTTGTTTTTAATAATCTCCGAAAAAGGTTATCGTGTTTCTACAATGGCTGGAGGTGTGCCTTCACCATCAGGAGTCTCTGATATGCGAGCAACATCTTTTAGAATTCTTGGGCATAAAAACCTACTTCTTGCAAGCGCTCTTGCTGAAAGAATCGCCCATTCGTTAAAAAAACTTGCTTTTGTAAGTGTAGCCACTAGAGAGGATGACCCTATTCAAAAATTAGTGCTTGAACTCGCCAATAAAGCTTTAGAAAAAGTGGGTGACTCCTCATGAAATTAGTTGTCGGAGTAACCGGCGCTAGCGGCGTAATTTATGCGTTAAAACTATTGAAATTCTTACAGGAACAAACTAGTTCCGAAGTTCATCTTGTTATCTCGAATCCCGCTGAAATTGTTATTGAACATGAACTAGAAATGGATAAAAAGGAATTTCAAAAATTTGCAGCTTTTTCTTATGAAATTGACGATTTTCTATCACCCATTGCAAGTGGATCTCAGCAATTTGATGCTATGATAATCATACCGTGTTCTATGTCTTCCCTTGCCGCGATTGCACAGGGATACACAACAAATCTTTTGTTACGGGCAGCAGATATTAGCATAAAAGAAAAAAGAACTCTCATTATAATGCCGAGAGAACTCCCTTTCAGTCCAATTCATTTAGAAAACATGCTTAAATTAGCTAATTTAGGTGTGCATATAGTACCCGCAGCACCTGGTTTCTATCATAAACCAAAACATATTGAAGATCTTGTGAATTTTGTTGTTGGTCGGATATTAGATCTATTACACATTCCACATAACTTGTTTTCGCGGTGGCCATCTAAAAAGACTAAACGAAATGATTCTTAACAAGCATTTAGTTGACTTCTGGGAATGATTACACCAAATAAACTCTCTATGCGTTTTAGGGATGTAGTTCACAAAAACTAGTTGATTTTATCAAAACTTGTGGTCTTTATATACTATTTTTCATTTTTGTCTACGCTCTAATAGAGCCCCACATTTCTAGAAGAGATGTACAGTTAATCACTAATACATCATTTCTAAACCAGATTTCCTTAGGTGAGAGACCATGACTGAGGCAATTACAACCACGAGTACTGAAGTAACGCAAGAAGATCTACAAAAACTCTATAAGAAACAGACTGATTTAATTGCGGAAAAAATCAAATATGAACTGGTAATTGGAGATATCCTTCATGCTTTTGATACTAGAGATGCCCTGAAATGGAACAAAGCAAAAAAAATAGCAAAGATGGAACTTTTGAACAAATATATTCTTCAGTATAACCAGGTAAGAAAACAACTCATTGAAATAAATAAGACAATTAGGGCATTAGAAGAGCAAACATAGACTTAATTCTATTCTACTATTAATTCTGCACTGCACTAACTTATTTTCATGGTTTAATCACAGTAAGAGATATTATATCATGCTATGAAGTCTTAGGCGTTTTTTTTCCCATGAGATGGTACCTTTATCGACCATATGACCGATAAGTTCACTTATTCGGTGTTTAAGATCCTCAACCGATGATGAAGTTGTATACTGTATTAATTCAATCAATTCATCAAATTTTGGAAATTTACCAGTTTGGTTATGAAATTGGTCAATGAAGAATTTCAAATCCTCTTCACTGATGCTACTAAAATCGCCACTCATAACTAAAATCGCCGCCACAAATTCAATTAGAAGAGTTGGTGAAATTATTTCTCATATCATGAGAATTTCTTATCTATAAAATAATTAATTTTTCTCGTTCAACTAAGGAAAAAATCTATGATTGAAATCAGTAGTATAGCATCAAAGTCTTTTGTCAAACTGGATTTGCAGTTTTTTCCAATATGTTTCTTTTCTTCCACTTTTTCCACTTCCTTCTTAATTTAAAGATTACACATCGGATAGTGGTTACAAATAAAAAATCATAATTTAAGAACTATAGTTAAAAAGTCGGCTTCACGTATAAAAAGAAATTGTCTTTGAAGTAAGCTTGCAATATAGCTGGCCTATGGTCTGGGGTAAATCCATTTTTTCAATATGTTTCTTTTCTTCCACCTTTCTACTCCCTTTTAGCTATAAAATAACAGTTTCTGTTGCAATTCAGTCTGCGCTATTTGTTGTTTTATTGCAGAAATGCCGACTTTAGCTTCCGTCATATCTCCGCCTATTTTGTAACGTTCGGTCAAATCATATTGTCCTTTCTTGACCTCCTTCAGTTCATAACTAGCATAATAGACGGTTTTTATGTACTTACTTTTGCAGTGCATACATTTTGCTTCTCCAGAAACCGCTTTAGTTTCAACTGCTTCATAGACGAATTGCATTTTACCAAAGTCTAGCTTAATGATATTGTAACGTTCCATTTTTTCTTTATCATCGAAGACTATTGTCATTGTTCCATCTCGATTTATGGCGGCAACTTCTCTAGGAAACTTTTGGTGAACGAGCCTCGCAATGAGATAGCCTAGGGACTGGGGTAGATCATATTTTGCTTCAGAGGTCTTTTCCTCCATTTTTTCCACCTCTTTTTTAATTTATGATGCAAATAAATTTGATTTACTAATAGATAAAGATACAAATGGTTTGGAAATCGAGGGGATTGTTAACGATATCTTCAATTAACTTTTCGGATCCATCTCTTAAATTACTTGTGGGAAATCTCTACGCTGTTCTCAACTCTTATGCTCCAAGAACCGCTAAAGTGAGGTATAATGTAATTTACTTGTATCAATAAATTAATCGAAATATCGCCATATATAGATACACAACAATAAGTTAAAAATACATCGATAGCGGAAATTTAAGATTAACACGAACTGTCATGTTTCTTGTAAAGTTCGCAGGATCATGTTTCATTATCATTTCCATCAACAGATCCTTTGATGTTTCTTTCAGTAACCACAATACTAAGAAATATATAATGTCCACGAACGAAAGAATGATACATACTATTAATTGAATAAATTGAAAGGAAAGAAAAAAATGGCTAATAAGGAACAGATGATAATAGATGCGATGAAAAAGGCAAATAAATCTGTTAGACCTGGAGACATAGCAAAAATAACAGGCTTAGAATCGAAGGAAGTTTCAAAAGTTATAAAGGAGTTAAAGAAGAGCGGAAAGGTTGTCGTTCCTAAAAGGTGCTATTACATACTAGTTGATGAATAAAAAAACAAGTTTCATTTCTAAAAAGCTAGCGAGTCTATAATTTCTTTGAAATGTCGAGAATTCGTTCCATCTTAGTAATACGTTCTTCGAGATTTTTAATTGCTTTATCCTTTTCTCTAATTTCTTTTTCTATCTGATTGAGTCTTCCGACACCCTCTCTGCTAAAAGGTGCTTTCATGTATTCAGAAGCGATCCAACCAAGATCATGTCTATCAAAATAGTTCTCTTTTGATCCTTCGAGTTTATGACCCATTAATGCTTCTGCAAGGTCGTTATCAATGGGTGCTTTGTAGAACATTTTTCTAAAACTCTTTCGAAGTAGGTGCGCCCATATTCGGTCAGGGTCTAAACCGATTTTCTTAGCACTACGTTTCACAATACGATTTACTGAATCGTGATAGAGAGGTCTACCATTTTCACGATAACTTTCAGAAGCAAATACAATGTCGTCATCTTTTGGTTTCCATCCTTCTGTTTCTTTTCTCCACTCGATATAAGTTTTCAATGCTTCAGCAGCTTCGTCTTGTAGGAAGGTATAATAGTAGGTGAGTTGATAATTAATGAGTTTGGTGTCTATGTCTGATGTAATTTTGAGATGAATAGGAACGGTTAATTTTGGTTCGACAAATGCTTTAATCATTCCATATGTCCAGCGGCGAATACAATTACTTCTAACTCCGCTTTGAAACAAACACAGAATCAATGCTCTATTCCTTAACGATCCTGCACTATCAGCCATACGGTAGATTTCTTCCTTTTGTGGTATTTGTTGAATACGAGTTCTTTTAGCAGTTCTTTTTACCTTATCCCTTTTGGTAAACGGTATTCTTCGTCGATGATAATCAAAAAACGATCTTAATACTATATAGATTTTTCGAGCGGTCTCGTTCTTTCCTTCTTTAATATATTTTTGTTTAACTAGCGTATATTTCTTAATTATCTCTTCTGGTGATAGAGATAAAAGGTCTGGTGGTTTTAGTTTTGAGTGGTCAAGAAAATAATTCATACAACTCAGATAACCGTCGCGAGTGCCAGTAGATTTATAGTCATTTATCCAAAGATTGATTTCGTCGTAATCCAATAGCCAACCATAGACTTTTTCTGTCATGGGAATTTTTACAAAACGACCATACTCGTCTTGACGTTCTCCTAAAGGTTTTTCTATTTTTTTATTGTGATAACGCAAAAAATTATTTACTGCTGCTCTCATTTTCCAAAAACTACGATCTCTTAATGTTTCTTTTAGTTCTTTGAAAGTACGGTCAAAAAGAACGCTGATTTCTTCAGGTGTTTGATCTAAAAGTGTTTGTGGTGTGGTGTTTGTCTTTTTACAGAAATGAGATAAATTAGTTATACGCTCTCGCTGAGTGCTTTCTTTATTTGTATCAACAATCCATTCAGTTACAGACTTGAAATTTAAAAACCAATCATAAGATTTCCGTTTGCTTCGAGTCAAGATTTTTGACAATATATCATCCTCCTCTTTGTTGAAGAAAGATCGCTGACTTCATATTAAAAAGAGATATATAAGGGTACCGCAGTAAGTCACCAAAACGATGTTATTACGCTCTGGCTGAGCAGTAAACTAATAGTCTAAACTCTGACAAGTTTTCATTTATTCATCTTTTTTTGCGCTTTTTAAAAAAATTGTAAGCTGTGCAAGTCTCTTAACCATCTTATGGATTGATTTGAGACCCACTTCGTCCTCTTTGGTTCCCTCGGCTTTTTGGTCCTTTGACCAAATAGTTCCCCCTAGGTTCGCGCCAAAACTTCCTCCCCCGACCGGAAGCATGAAATTTATTATGTAGAAATCGATGATCGTCTTAATTGTTGGTTCTTGACCTCCTATTCTATCGCCCCCAGAAGCGATCGCTCCACCTACTTTGTTCTTAAAAATATGAATATCTTTTGCAACTAAGGCACGGCATCGATCAAGTATTGCTTTTGTCTGAGCGGATACATTTCCCTGATAAACAGGTGAACCGATAATCCACGCATCTGCCCATACTAATTTCTGAAAAAGTTCCTGTGACACGTCATCGTCCTTATGTGCACATTTGCCCTCTTTTTTTCGTACGCATAAATCACAATGAATACAGAACTTGATATTCTTTTTATGTGCGGAAAAGTAATCAGTCTTAACGTTATATTTCTCACGAGCGTATCTTAATGCTTCGTTCACTGCGAAATCAGTTGATCCTAGCCTAGGACTGCCAGAGATCCCAAGTATTTTAATTTGATCATTGGTCATTAATACCCCTCACTTGATGTAATTAAAGCGATTTATTGTCTAAAAAAAGGTTGTAAAAAAGTCTTTTGGAGAATTAAAACTCAATACAGTGTGAGATAGACGAAGATTCCGCTAATCACTAAAAAATACCACAATAATAGTAGTATTATTCCTAATGTCTGATGTATACGTCGCTGCCTAGGTGGAAGAACCATGACCGGGCTGTCTTTTGCCCTCCAAATAAACCCAAGAATGATATTAATTGCAGCTAATATCACAACCAAAGACGCAATTGTAGCATGTGCGATTGTTGACGCCGCTTCAGCTATGGAAAGCAAAATAGAGAAACTAATGACCATTAACGCAACACCAAATACAATGTGAGCCACAAAAGAACTTAGCATTATCCAGTGGTGCCGAGTACCTCTATGCTTTCGTGCAAAATAGAAACCAAGCGTCAAGAGAATCGCTAAAATTATTTCTACAATCAAGATTGCATCGGAAATTAATGGTGCTTGTGCTCTAAAAATTACCATCTTTTCCCTCCATTAATTATTAAAGTCCGTTTTATGAAAGTTCGGTTATAAAAAGCGATCTAATGTGGCACTTTTGCTAACGATACTACGTATGTCTTCTGGTTTCTTCAGTACGGTGATACTTTGCATTTGACGAAGTTTCGCTACGTTTTCAACATCAATAGGTCGCATTGTTAATGTCAATTCCTTTCCACTAGGCAATATCGTTGTAACACTACCAAACTCTTGATCTACTGGTAAAATAAAAACAGGACATCCTCCCTTAATTCCCTGACTCAAAGAATTCGTGATTAAAGTATCTGCAATCCCGTGAACTATTTTGGCAGTTGTATTTGCTGATGACGGCGCAATGAGGAAGAAATCATATTTTCGTAGTTGTAATGAAGCAGCTAAGAATGGAGTATTTGCGTCCTTCTCAACCATTACTTTTCCAATCGTTTCTAAAGTATCCCAAAATTTATACATATCAGCAACAGTCTTGCCTGCTTTGCTCAAAAAAATTTTAACTTGCACTTTTTCTTCTTCTATAAGTTCTTTCATTATTTCTACTAACTCAGGAAGCATATCTCCTGCGCCCGTTATTCCCCATGCGATTCTTAAGTTCTTTTGCGACATAGGTCTACCTCACTTAGCTCAAACTTAAAGTAACATTATGGCACTATCTCTATAAGAATCTATTTGTTGACAAATACCTCTTGTAAAAATTTAGATCGCGCAAAATTATCTTCACAGGTCATCTATTTTCTCTTATTTCGAACACTATAAGTTTAAATTTAATTTACCTATGCCTATATCGATTAAATTATAATGATACATAATGAAAGAACAAATACGGAGACTATGACAATGTCAAATGATAAAAAAGCAGACAAAGTTTTGGATTGCCGTGGAATGCTATGCCCAGAACCAGTCTTAGAAACGAAAAAAAATATTAAAAATTTAGAAATTGGGCAAGTCCTAGAAGTTTTAGCCGATGACAGGGGCTCTGTAGAAGATATTCCACGATGGGCCAAAAGAACTAAACAAGAGTTTCTAGGTTATGAAGAAACAGATGAGGGCCACTATAGTTTCCTTATAAAACGAATTAAGTAGGAGGAATTAATATGGCTAAGAAAATCGCAATCATTGTATCAGGAGATACACCAGATAAGGCGTATCCCCCGTTCATTTTAGCAACGACGGCAGCGGCGAGTGACATGGAGGTGCACTTGTACTTCACCATGAATGGATTGCGTTTGCTGACGAAAGGATTTGCTGACAATATATCTATGCCTGGTGCTCCACCGCTGATTGGTCTGATCAATCGTGCAAGAGAAATGGGCGTGTATATGTACGGGTGCACAGTAAGTATGCCAATGCTACAAATCACAGAAGATGACTTCATAGAAGGCGTTACCTGTGTAGGCGCAGCTACTTATCTTGATATAGCTGCTGATTGTGACGTCAGCCTCTATGTTTAAAAATAAAACTCTCCTTTCTTTTTTTTGAATTTGAAGGTGATTATTATGGGTACCTTATCTATTTTGCTCACAACAGGTCCTTACACTTCGCAGAACACAGATACAGTAATAGAGGTAACTAAGGCTGCAGTAAAAAGGGGACACGAAGTCATGGGAATATATTTATTTATGGACGGTGTTTTAAATACCAATAAGGATATAGATAGTCTATCAGATGAGGAAAGAAATATTGCAAGGCTTCTGGAGGAGTTAACTGCAACGGGCGTAAAGATCTTTTCATGCCCAGTATGTTGTAGTTACCGGGGGATCAAGGATGAAAAATTACTGATCGAGGGTGCGACGTTCGATGGACTGGGCGGACTTAGTGAATTAGTGCTAGACTCTGACAGATTTTTGGTTTTTAGCGGTTATTAATGTTTGATGAGGAGAATGAATTGCCAGAAAGTGTCGTAATATTATTCCGAAATGCCCCTTATGGCACTGTTTTCAATGCCGAAGGTTTAAGAGTTTGTACTGGACTGACGGCTTTAGATGTGGAGACGCATGCAGTATTTATGGACGATGCTGTTTTCACGTTGTTACAAGGACAAACGCCTAAAGGCATTCATATGGGGGATTTAAGCAAAGGAATCATTCCAATGATTGAGTTCGAAGTGAGTGTCTATGTAATGAAGGAGTCACTTGATTCACGTGGCTTAGCTGAAGATGACATCATAAAAAACGATGAAATTCAAATCATCTCTAAAAAAGAATTAAGCAAACTCATCGTAGAAGCAGATGTCACATTTTCGATATAGGATAAAAGGATAGGTGGAAGTAAGATGCCAAGTTTGTTATATATCGTAAGAAGATCTCCTTTCATGTATTCAGATCTTGAACGCGCTTCTGAATTAGCGTCTATGCAAAAAGAGGAAGGGAATGATGTAGGGATGGTCTTGATGCAAGATGCTGTTCTTATCACTAAAAAATCCGAGAAGTCGAAAATGTTGGAAGAGATAATGGTAAATGGAATAAACATTTACGTTATAGAGGCAGACTGCAACGCAAGAGGCATCAATGAGATGATTATTGAAGGGGTCAAAAAAGTAGGCTACGAAGAGTTCATAGATTTAGTCATGGAAAACTATGAAAAAACTGTTTCTTTCTAAACACTTATTTTTGTGACAGAAGAAGTTTCAATTGGATCGGAGTTTCAATGAGTAAAGAAAATTTATTGCTAACACTTGATAATAGGTTCGTGGACAATTTTCAACTTAAAATAAAGGACCTATCTGAAGGACGTTTCGTTGAAGAAACTAATTTCAAAATCTATTTGAAGAACGAGAAAGAGAATTTATCTCGAAACCCGGCGATGTTTGGGAAGCACTTCAGTGGAAGAGGCAAATTCTATTTGCCCTGGGTCGAGGTGTATTTTGTAGATACTGTAAAATTTGAATCTCGTGAAGAGACACTCTCCTATAAAACCCTTGGACTGCTCTTTAAAGAGATTTCCAGTATTATTCCTGCAGGCGGAAAGTTGATGATACCTTATATCGGTCATGAAACTACTGATGCGGCTCTTCGTCATGGAGCACCACCAGTGACCACCGAAATAGGTTATCTCATGTGGCGAGCTGGCGCGACTTGGTTTAAAGACTGGTATTTCTCGGAGGGGGCGTGGGAAGGAGATGTGAAGATGCAAGGTAACAAGCCTTTTGATGAGAAACATCGGAAAAAAAATTTATTATCGATTTACGAGGAAGTAAGCGACTTTTTGAAGAAGGATAACTCTAATTCTAAACTCTTTAATGGTTGCAGACAACGTGCCAAATTGATTTTGGACGAGATAATAACGCGATTTCCAGATATTTCTCTATAAGCACGCCTTTTGTTTATTTTTCTCTTGTATTTATTTTTTTATTTATTTCAAAACAATTGTTCTAAAATCCGCAAGGTTTATATGTAGAGTTAACAATATAAACATTGATGACTCTACATATTTTATGGAGGTAAAATAATATGAGTATGAAAGACTGGGAAAAGGACATTAAAGAGTTAACCGTTCTTGGTAAAGAATTTTTTGGAAAGACTCAAGTGCTTCTCACAAAAATTACCAAAGAATTAGAAAAAGAGGCAGCAAACAGGGTAAATGAACTGAAGGTTAACTTCGATAAATTTATGAAGGTTCTACTTAAGGCTGAGGTCACAAAAACTGCTGCCTAAACCTTATTTTTTATATTCTAAGAGGATTGAAAATGTCGGACGAATATCTAAGAAATAAAGTCAAAGAACTTTCAAATGAATGGAAAAAAACGAAAGAGCCTTATTACATTCAAGAAGCATTAAGTACAGCCAAAAAAATTAAAGACGGGCAGGCTCAATCATTCTTAGAAATTTTACTTGCACTTGCCAGTGCTAAATGAAACAATTGAAGAAATCATTTTTTAAAATACTTTCACTCTTTTTTCGAAGCATGGGGCATTCATCTACGATTTGGTAGTTTTCTTGCAAGATAGTCAACTACCTACCCCACAAGTTGGGATCTTCTTGGGAGAAATAATAAAAAAATAAGTAAGTTCACGAAAAACATGTAAAGTTAAGATTGTGGGAGAGTACACTAATACAGCTAATTACTCAATGAGTTTGAGGATTTCTCCTTTTTTTTCTTCATTAATTGTGTATTTGACAGGAGAACCGTGTCGAATGGCGTTACGTGTAGGATCTATATGATGCTCGACCACTAGACCATTTTCCATGAGCCATACTAATCGATGACTTATGATATCACTAGTTATTTTATCGCTTTGCGACTTTGTCTTCATTACTAAATGACTTGCTGTAAGTTCACCTTCAGATAGCAACGTTTTTAGTACTATTGAATCTAATTCTTTGTCAAAACCAGGCATTTCGCTCATTAATATCACCACGTTATCTTCAATGTTTCAAATTTGGCACTTATATTATTATTTTCAGCGGCAACTAGGAGTGTTTCACGTATGGGCTTCTGGTGAACAATAGAGTTGTAGAAATTGTATGATGGGGAACTAAACTAAAGAAAAAACGAAAAAAATTGCTAAATTACTAACCTTGTTTTTAAGCAGTTTATATCATTTCTTCGCAAGAAGACCCCCCCAACTTGTTGGGGGG
>NZ_JAHPYX010000126.1:0-9002 GCF_019058535.1 Candidatus Borrarchaeum sp. | reverse complement strand
GATATCCTTATAGCATATCGTTATGTCGATCTCTGGATGTTTCTCTTTGATCATTATACTGTGTTTTAATGCAATCATACAGCATGCATTTGAGCAGTATGGCATATGTGCTTCATCTCTGCTTCCAGCACATTGGATCATCACGACTTTTTGAGGCATGTCTTGATTCGATAGCCTATAGGGCTCACCAAAAGATGGACCGGTTGGATCTAACATCCTCGCCAACTGAAGTTGAGTGACAACATCTGGAAACATTCCATAACCGTAATTCAGCTTTTTAGCATCATATTCTGCAAAACCAGTGGCCATTATAACTGTTCCAAAGGTTTTCTCTACTGTTTTACTTTTTTCTTCTAGATCAATAGCGTTTGTTGGGCAAACTTCCACACATTTTCCGCACCATATACATGTGTCTGGATCAATTACGTAATATGGCGGAATAGATTGTGGGAATGGGCGGTAAATTGCCTTTCTTTTAGTTAGAAAAAAATTAAAACTATTGTCTGCTTCGATAGGGCACACATCTACACATTTATTGCAGTTAATACAATGTTCATTTACATATCTTGGTTTCTTTTCCAAAGTTACCTTAAAGTGTCCGACTTGACCTTTAACATTCTTTACTTCTGTATTTGTTAAAATCTCCAATTTGTCAAGTGAGCCAAGTCCACCGCGATAGAAGCATCTTCGGGGTCCTCCAATGTCGTATCCGACTGAACCGGAAGAGCGTACGCAAAGAGAGCAATCATCAGTTGGGTAAACTGTTCCTAATTGAAGCATTCTCCCACCTATTGAAGGGCGACGTTCAACCAGTGTGACGTCAAATCCAAGATCAGTTAATTCTTGTGCAGCGGTTTCTCCAGCAATTCCACCGCCAATAATTAGTGTAGAAGGTTGTATCGGAATCTTTATTTTCTCAATGGCTTCAGCCTTTTCCAGCTTCGCCACAGCAGCTAAAATCAATGTTTTAGCTTTTTCTGTTGCTTCTTTTGGCATGTCTCTATGTACACGAACAACATGATTCTCTAAGTTTACCATTGCTAACGAACTGTATTTATTCATGCCTAATTCTTCGATAACCATCCTAAATGTCGGCTCATATGCCTTGGGTGAGCACGCAGCAATCACAATTTTTTCTAAATTATTTTCGGTAATCATTTGTTTGATCGTTTCTAAGCCAGATGTCATACAAAAGTCAGCTTTTCTTAGTATTACAGAGAATTTGCCTGAATCTCGCATAGCTTGTTCAATAGAATCGAAATCAAGTACATCTACAAACTTACCAAAACAATCGCAAAGTGCAAGACCAATTTTCGTCAATTTATTTCACCTTAATTTAAATCATTTTTCTGAGGATAATGAAAGATTATATAGCTGGTACTGCTACAGCATCAATTTTTTCTAACAGTGGTTTTACTTTAATTCTGTGACGTTTGAAGTCGAATTCTTTTGGATCAATGCCGAATGATAAGCCAAGCAGCTGAGGATAGTAAAGCACGGGGATTTGGTATGGGACATCATATGAATCTTTGAAAGCTTTTGAGGCCATTTCTTGACCTAAATCGAACTGCAAGAAGCAGAACGGACATAGCACAGACATACAATCTGCGCCTACGCGAGCCACTTGTCTTAGTTTTTCCATAACCATCTCTGCAGCTACATTACCGTCAAGAGATTTTGTTCCTGCCCCACAGCAGTAATCTCGCCTGAGGTACATGACTGAAGTAGCTCCAGTAGCTTCTATAAGTTCATCAAACTTTGTCGGGTTGTGGGGGTCATCAAAAGCAAGAATCTCACTTGGTCGTAATAAATGACAACCGTAGTGAGCGGCAACCTTTATATTGTCCAATTTTTTTACTACGTTCCGTTTCAATTTATCTAAGCCTATATCTTCATAGAAAAATTGAGATATGTGTTTTACTTCTACAGTGCCTTTGTATTCTCGCCCTACTTTGCCTAGATGTTTGTTTACCTTCTCCATTAGTTTAGGTTCATGTTTTAACTTCACACTAGCAGTTTTTAGTGATTCAAAACAACCAGTACAAAGTGTCATTATATCCATGTTCTGTTCTTCAGCAACGGTTAAATTACGAGTTGCAAGGGTGAGCCACGTCATATTGTCCATACCTGGGAAACCAATTGGCTCTGGGCAACAGCCGAACCCTTCGATGTCATGAATTAAGTTCTCACTGTCAAGATGATTTACAACTCTTCTAAATGAATATTCAAGATGTGGAAGTCTGTTTGGTACCATACAACCAAGAAAAAGTGCATATTCTTTTTCTGTCATTTAGGCTTCCTCCTTTTTCTCTTTTTCCAATTTCTCCATTCGCGCTTTTGCTTCCTCTGCTATTTGTCGTTCTTTTTCTTTCTCCATTTCTTCGTTTCGCATTACCATGTCTTTTATTCCTGTTGATTCTGCCAAAGCACGGATTTCGTCGGCTGGCGCTTCAGGAACTTCGGGTAATCCTAACTTCTCCCTTCTTCTATTTATTGCGCTACTGGGAGGAACGACCTGCCCTGTTTCCAATAGGTTTTTTACTTCACCAACCAAATGTGCAGGAATGTTGCCAATTTTTGACGCTAAGTTCCTGATGTGTGATAAAATTTCACTCAACTCTACACCTTGCGGGCACTGCTCGGTACACGCGTGGCAGAGCCCACAGAACCAGAGATTTGTATCCTTGATAATTTCGTCCTTTAGACCGACTAAAACCTCTTGTACGATCCTTCTGGGATTATAAACCTTAGAATATTTGAATGAGGGACAAAAAGCAGCACAGGTTCCGCACTGGTAACAATTCTTCAAATGTTCGCATTCAGGTAACTTTGTGAGTTCTTTTATAAATTCATGATTGATCTTTATCTGTTTAGGTCTAGCTACCATGATTTCTTCCTCCTAAATCCTTTTTTGAACTCTAAAAGGGTATTTCGATAACTTGTTTTATTATTGTAAAAACGATTTTTAGCTTCTCGTCACAATTACATTGATCAAGTTAATTATCAGTCAATGTGAACTAATTACTTTGATTTATTATCTTTTCTCTTGGCGCATAAAAGAATAAAGAATCTATCATAATCGTTCATTTTGGATTCCTAAATGCGCTAAGCTATTTTTAAACTAAAAAAAAGACCCTATCAATCTGTAATTACATTTTCGCGTGAATTGCAATATCGAATCTAAGGACTCAAGAACTGCGAAAATCAGCCTCATCAGAGTAGCCTCTACTCTCATAGTATCCAAGAAAATCATAATCTACTACTTCGATATGTATGAGGTACTTTGCCCATTTGTAACCGTACTTTCCAGGCACCACCAACTGCGTCGGCGGATATCCTTCTTGTTTTTTGTCGATGAACTTCCCGTCGCGCTGGAGCGCAATTATAATATCGTCTCTTAGTGCAGTTTCTGGCGTAAGATCTGTTGAATACGCATCTGCCGCATAGAAAGCAATTTTTACTGCATTATCAGAGATCCCTGCTGTTTCTAAAATATCTTTTAGAGGGACTCCAGTCCAATCGTGAGTACTAGCACTTACTCCTGTGGGATCGTCTACGCACCAAAGCCTAGCTCTTACTGTCTTAGAGGGCATTTCAAGAAGATCATTATATGTCAGAGTAAGTGGGGAACTTACCAGACCATCTACTACGAGAACCCATTCGTCATTGTCTTCTTCTGGTATATAATTTCTATCAGAATTAATAGCGTTCAAAAGAAAAGTGGTTGCTATTAAAGAAGCGCCAATTAAAATTAATACAATAATTGTTACAAAATTCTTCTTCTTCAACAAAAATCACTCTATATCTTATGACAGTGGTATTTATTTAGTTGAAAATAAATATTTTTTAAAAATTTCGATTGCAGCACTTCATGCGCTTTGGCTAAAATAAGCACTTTGACATTTCAACTGATTTTCAGGACTACAACTTCATCAGTGTCTAACGGAAGTTGAACTCCTTTTGTAATAAATTCTTCTTTCGCAAATGTTTGTGAGTCAACTGCCTTGTATTTTCCTCGATTGTTGTTTGAGAAGATCACATCAACGCGAAACTCTTCTTTGTTTCCTAAATTGAAATGCTCCAAATCACGAATCTTGAAAGTTCGGGATCTGGATATTCCTCGATTTATCAAAAAGAATAATGTACAATCCTCTGCAATTCTGGCTACAGTTTCTACGTACTCGCAACCTGCTATCTTTCTTTCAATCCCTGTCATTATTAGACACTGATCGATGAAGTTAAGGTATTCTGAATGTCTTTCCTCAGATTGTTCATAATATCTCCATGTTATGAACGGAGCCCCTATAATTGTTCCAAGGACGATTATTTTTCCGTTACCGTATGAATTCACATAACCAATCATATTATCTTTATCATCAGCTAGAAATGGTTCGACATTGGCACGTTTATCAAATTCCAGTGTTAGAGCGTGCCCACGAACCATAGTTCCTTTCGGTTCTAAACGTAATACTTCACTTGGATTAAAGACATTATGGATGGCGTTGATTAGTATATGCATAGAATCGAGGACGAACAGCGAGTCTTTATGTTTAATCTTAGAGCGGTCAAATAGTGCATATTTGGCGAAAGAAAGTCCGGTTTTTAGATAGGCTAAAGGTCGGTTTATTACTCTTAATCTCAGATCAGAACCTATAGGTTCTGCTGGAAAGAGTTTCTCGTATCCCTCAAGGATTATGCCATTTTGGTCATATTTTATGATTTCTGGCAAAACAATAAGTGACCCTCCGCGTTCGACATAATGAAAGAGCTTTTGGAAGTTTTCTTTGTCCATAAAACCTTTACTAACCATAAAAACGAGTTTATACTTTAAGAGATCGTCTGTAGTCAACGTCTCTAGGGTGAGTACTTCTGGATCGTATCCCGCAGACAAGATCATCCCCATCAACCCATATTGAGAGAAGTCAACAACTGCGTCGGTTGGATTCTGAGAGATCATTCGATTATTTGAAAGATATTCGACTATGGCTATTGGATCGTGAACTTCCTTTGAATTTAAGAGTAATTCTTTGTTATCTAAAACAAATTCATTAACCTTTTTAACGGCATCAAATCGGGTTGTCTTTTCCCCTTGTAAATCAATGGCGGTCTTCCAAATGTATTCAGATCCATCTACCTCTCTGCAATCTGCTATTAAGTACCAATTAAACCCACAAACGCCATGAGCAATTAGTTGCATAGCTAATTGTATAGTCTGTGCGTTTGAAACATTTGAGGAGGGATCAAACCAACCACATTGAAGCTCAGTAATTATCTGTGGCCAATCTAATAAAAAATTTTTGAATAGGTGACCAGTATATGATCCCATAAAGGGTAAGTCAAACGTATATGAATGACCAAAGAATTTCGCATAGATATCAGGAAACACTGGTCCTTGAGCAATGGTCATTTTGTCATAAGAAGAAATCGGGCTGAATGGAAAGGAAGGATCATTGAAAAATATGGGTACATTAACTCCCTTTTCTTGTACTTTTTTTTGTATCATGTTTTTTAATGTCCGTAAATACTTCGCAACATAGTTTTCAAGGAATTCATGCCAATCTGCAAATTCTTCTTTAAGTTCAGGTCGAATCCAGCCATGAGGGGGTCTAATTTTTGAAAAATCTTTGAAAGAACTTTTCCATACTCTATTCAAAGCATCTATCGCTGAATTATACTTCTCCTTTAACCAATTTATGAACTGTCTGAGCGTATAGGGATTGTGATCTCGCTTATTTGTGTTTGCTACGAGTAATTCGCCGGCTTCATTATCTGGCTGGATGGCTATTATAGTCCCATCTTCAATAAAAGGCAAAAGAACCTGATCAAAGAGCGCATCATACCAATTCTTCACCTTTTTTAGAAAGCTTGGGTGTCTTACTGTAACCTCTTTGTATATTTTTCCATTGCTTTCAACCTGTAATATCTCTGGATATTCTTCCCGAAGCCAATCTGGAATACCATAGCCGGCATATTCGGCAAAGATATAGGGACCAGGTCTAACTACAAGTTTATAACCTAGTCGTTTGACGATTGAGATAAATTCAGCAAGATTTCTCTCAGGGACGGTGTTACCTTCGTAATCAAATTGACCTTCATTAATCTCATGCCAAATCCAAGGAATGTAAGTAGAAATTGTATTAAACCCCGCGTCTTTTAATTGAGTTAAACTACTCTCCCATAAATCCCTCGGAATGCGAAAATAATGATATGCGCCGCTTATAAGAGTAAAAGGTTCCCCATCAACAAACCAAACATTATCTTTGATCTCAGACGTCATATTCTAACATCCCTACTCTCTACTTCAATATTTTCAAAAACAATATGTAAAACTTTTCGGTCTAAAATTGAATACTTTATAGGGGCATCTTTTTTAAAAAGCCAAGTCATATGCTTTTTACTACTATTTTGTTAATTTATCTCAATATATTGCTTGCTGAAAACGTTTAATTTACCAACTTGTTGAACATACTAGAAAAATTCAATAAAATAAAAAAACAATAATCCTTGATTGGGTGATTGATCACACCCCAGTTCACCTATAATATCATATATAACCAGGGGAATTATTTGAAAGAGAAGACAAAAATAAAATTTAGAAGAGAGGTAAGCCGAAAACTATTCCATCTCACTATTCTAGTTGTTGTCATTCTATATTATTTTTCTAATAAGCCAACAACTCTATTATGGTGTTCTATTTTTTTGTTGGGGTTTGTTGTATCAGATATCATTCGTGTAAAAGCCTATTACTTATTTCCTTTACGAAAAATGGCGGATACAGTCACGAGGCCGTTCGAAAAGCGAACTTTAGGTGCTGCTGTCTACTTCACAATAGGTGCATTGACTACAGTTTTTTTATTTGAAAAGATAATCGCTATCGCAGCAGTTACTATCGCAGCAGCCGGAGATGGGATGGCAGCAGTTACTGGAATTGCTCTTGGAAGACACAAGATTTCTAAAGATTCACAAAAGACAGTTGAAGGGGCAATAGGTGCGTTTCTTACCAGTTTAGGTCTTAGTATATTTTTCTTCTTTGAAACACCTTTATTTTGGCCAATTATTATTTCGATAGTAGCTGCAAGTGTAGTTGTTTCAGTTGACTTAGTTGAGTTGCCGATTGATGATAACCTTATCCTGTCAATCATTCTAGGTTTCGCAATTACATATGTTCATCTTGCCCGTTTTTATATGAGTGATATTCTCAGCATTATCTTCTTTTAAGAAACCCAGTTTGGCTAAAATGCATTTATTGATTCTTTCGCTTGCCAATACGAGCAGAATGTAGAAAGAGCCCTATAATGAGAATAAATGGTATAAAAAATCCAACAACAAAATTAAAGGCTGATATCTTGATTGAAATGATGAATTCCACAGCATAAACAATATTTAGATTGAACGCGAAAGGCTTAAAGAGAATAATAAGTCTAAGTGTTTTTTCTCCAAAAGTGTAGGGGATCAAAGACGATTGTACTTCAATTGAAATATGATTCGATCCTTCTGTAATGTTAAAAGGCTTCTCAAATCTCTCAAATCCTCCTGATTCTGATTCTACTCGAACAAATAAATTAGAGCGATTTTGTAGACTGAAAATATTAATTGTTAATATCACAGATGCTCCTTGGACAACACTGGTTGCGCCAACAACAATTTCAGTAACATCTAAGACGAACCACCCGAAAATATTTAAAAGAAGGTTCCTTGCTTCCCCTTCAAGAAATTCGTTACTAAAAAGATCAGAATCCCCTATAGCTACGATTTTTCCACTTTTTAACCGACTTGATGTCAATACTGTTGCATTTGAGGGACTAGCCTCTAAGGAAGTAAATGCGATTGGTCTACCACCAAATATTGAAGTCGCATTATAGAGCGTGAACTCCTGAACATCAGTAGTATTGATAATAGGATGCTTAGAGAATCTTGAAATTGTTGGCTGATCAGGACGGCCATCATTGCTACTGACATCTTCAATAAGTTCTTGGTCAAATTCTATTCCAAAATGCGATGAAAGAGAGTTAATAGAAGTAGTCAAAGTTGAATTGAATTCATAATCACCAAGCAAGAAAAGGTTTCCACCATTAGCGACAAAAGTCTCTATGAGTTGTGTCTCATTCGGAAGAAACGTCTTGTGGGGAGCAGTTACTACAAAAATATCACAGTTAAGAAGCACTATAGAAAGGTCAGTGTGTATCTCTGTACTTTTGTTTACTAAATAACCTTTATTATTAAGCAATTCAGCGGCATTATTAAACTCCCCATTAATTGAATTGGTTTCTTCGTGAGTATTATCAAATACAATTCTCATAAGAGGCTGATCTGCTGCAGTAACATGATTATCATTGTCCGTAATAGGCAAACCTGCAATGAGCACAAAGATAAGACAAAATATCGTAAGAAAAACAGCACTTTGTTTTAAGGGTGTGAAGTATCGCATAAGTTTTCCCTTACAATATTTTTAGTAATGCACAATAGTTATTCTAAAAGCAAAGAAAATGACTAAAAATGTTTTGGAGATAAAATACCTTTTGATCTCTCCACCATAATTGCATGAAAGACCTCAAAACTTGGGATTAGGCAATTTTTATAAGAAAGCATTGCGTTATTTGTATAACAACCTAGGTGTGTCAATTCAACATATCCCTCCATGAGATTGAATCTGGTAGATTTTTCATTAATTTATCGCATAGAAAACTTCTATCATCATCTAAAAAGAACATCTGGTTGTTATGCACAGTGTTTCATTAAGAATGAAGAGCAAAAGCTCTTGAATTAGTATCAAAGGTGAAAAATGTGAGTTGGACAAAAAGAGTGAAAGTAACTGAAAAGACGGTTGAACGAGTAGAGGCTTCACAAGCAAGATATACAGCCTATAATGTTCGCTTGGGGAAGCCATTGTTATATATTCTACCACTATTTTTGGTTGGTCTCACAATTGTTTCATTATTAAATATCTTTAATGCTATGGTGTTATTGTATGTATTTGTTGTTGTGCTTTTGGTATTTGCTAT
>NZ_JAHPYX010000125.1:0-23833 GCF_019058535.1 Candidatus Borrarchaeum sp. | reverse complement strand
TCCCTACATACACCACTATTGAAGATAATGTATTCTTAGGACCTCGTTGTACGCTTACCAATGATAAATACGTCATGAGAAAGGAATATGATCTAACGGGGCCTACTATTGAAGCAGGTTCGAGTATAGGCGCCAACGCTACAATTCTCCCTGGGATCAGGGTAGGTAAAGGAGCTATTGTTGGTGCTGGTGCTGTTGTTACAAAAGATGTACCGCCAAGGACGATTGTGACGGGTGTTCCTGCTAAGACATTCAAAGAAGTTCCTGATGACTTCAAAATTCCAAAGGAATAGTTTTGCTACAGCGTTTTTTATAAATCAGATGATGTTAGTGTTATTTCATTATGTTACGAAATGTTTTTAATTACAAAACTGAGAACTAATCCACTAATTAAACCTAAAGCGGACGTGTAAATGGGTGAGACTGAGAAGAATTCTCATTATGTTTATCTTAGTGACTTTCGTTTTTTCAATCATCTGCACTCTTCCATCAACGGCATCTCCCGTAACAAAAGAGGTTTCTATTGCCGCCAGCGAAGATTTAATCAATAAAAATGTTGAGCGGGAAGTCACAATCACACAATATGGTTTAATTGTTATAAAGGATAATTATACGATAGAGGCAAAGAAGGCAATCAACGGGAGTGAAATAGTCTTTTTAAATGAAGATTCTAATAATATATTCCATTTATCAGCTTATGATGCAAACCGCACAGCTTTAGCTATGGGAAATAGGACAACCGAAGGAAATTTCATTTATCAGCCCCTCATCTATACTAAATCTGTTGAATCATCCGAGTCATATTCTTTTGTAGTTGTAACTGCGCTCGCTAATTCGATTAAGCCAGACAAAATAGGAAGTACTACTACGACCCAGTATCTCCAAGCTACATTTCGTCTTTACCCTATGTCCCCCTATTTTACAGAAGATGCAACGGTAAATGTCAAGTTTTTCGATGGTATTAATGTGCCTGGTACTCTCGAATTTAATCCAATGCCTGACGAAATTACAGGTGGTAAACTCATTTATTCAAAGCAAGACATAAAGGAACTTGCATTAAGTGAACTATTCTTTGTGAGGTACCAAAGCAACAATCCACTATTAAGATTCATTACTGCTCAAAGAGAATTAGAAATCGATCCGTGGGGCTATATCTATGTAAGAGAGGCACAAACTCTAAAAAATATTGGTTTAAATCAAACGAATGTAGAGGCTATCAAAATCTCACTCCCACCAGGTGCTGATCAGATTCGTGCTCACGATTCTGTAGGTAACCTTTCAATCAGTACAATTGAATCTGTAGATCTTGAAAAGCCTGTAAACATCACATTAAACCTGAGATATCGTGTAGGTGGAGGAGGCGAGGAATATTCATACTGGTTAAATTATCGCGTCGGTCTTGAGAATTACACCCAAATTGAGAATGGAAGGTACGTCCTCAAAACATGGAGTTATTCAGCTAGTGATATTCCTGTGGATTCCTTAAAGTTAACAGTTATTCTTCCACAAGGCAGTTCCTTTAAAACAGCTCGACCTTATAATATTAATTCAACCTATCAAACTAACGGTAAAACAGCATATGTTTTACAAGCCAGCGGGCAAAACGCTGCGATCGCATTCGGATATATATGTGTCGAGTATACTTTCCCTGAGATATTCATGTATTCACGCGGTTTTCTTCTCTCTTTTATTGTAGGAATTATTGCTTTGCTTTATGTAGTAAGTAGTAGGTATATACGACCTTTTCTATTGCCAAGTACCCGGCTTGAAGTGCTCCCTGCACCTGCGATACCTATTGTAAAGACATTCTGTAGTCTTTACGACGAAAAAACGGCACTTCAATTGGAACTAAGACAGATAGCCAACGATTTAAAGCGAAAGAAGATCAAAAAATTCGATTATGCCAAACGTAAGAAACTCTATGAAGATAAACTTAAAGAAATTACACAGAAATTACTTAACTCGAAACGTGAAATGATCAATCTTGGCGGACGATATGCTGATGCTGTCAATAAAATCGAAATAAAAGAAACTGAGATAGATTCAGTGCGCGAAAACACTAAGCGTTTAATTGAACGCTATAGAAGCAAGAAAATCACACGTACTACTTATGAACGCCTTAGAAAGGATTATGCACGCGATTTACAAAAGTCAATGCGAGAAATAGACCGAATAATTCTAGAATTGCGTGAAGAGATACGATAGGTTCGCGAACTTACTTCTTATGTACCTAAACTCATTTCAACTAGACGAGATGCGCATATATCTTCTTAGACACATTCGCGCCATTTCAGATCATTCATTTATTTTCTTGATTGAATCTAGGTAAAGTTTTTGCATTGTACGGAGATTTTTTAGATCGGCATCGATCCCTAGATCGTTCCTGGGGGTTTCTAAGATAAAAGGAAGTCCTTTTAGAACAGGATTACCTAAGATGGCTTTAAAACCCTTTATTCCGATATGACCTTCACCTATATGTTCATGTCGATCACGATGGGATCCTTTCTTATATTTCGCATCGTTGGCATGAATCAGTTTCAAACGACCTGGGCCTATTGTATCTAAAATTTCAAGAACGAGTTTGTCAACTTCCTTAGATTCTCTTAATTCGTAACCTGAAACAAAAGCATGACAGGTATCAAAACATAAACCAATCATCTGACTTGTCGGATTGTTTAAAGATTCGATAATCCTTCTTAATTCATTAAAATTGTTACCCATGCTTGATTTGCTGCTGCCTGTGTTTTCCAGTAGAAGTTTTGTTCTACTCTTACTTTGTTCATACGCATCTTCAATTGCGTTGCAGATTTGTCGGAGGCCAATCTCAAACCCTTTTCCTTTATGACTGCCACAATGTGTTACAAGATAGGGAATATTAAGAACGTCACAACGCTTAAGCTCCTCTATTAAAACTTGAACTGATTTTTGATATATTTCATCTTCTGGGCTGCTTATATTGGGTAAATATGGCATGTGAGCAAACACAAGACCAATGTTAGCGTCTTTGCATTTTTTAATAAAGGCTTGTGTAACTTTAGTATCTAATTCTTTGAAGATCCATGACCGAGGATTGCGAGTGAAAATCTGGAAAGTCGTACAACCTATCTTTAAAGCGCGATCAACCGACTTATCAATACCACCCGCAATGCTTACATGGAATCCTATTTTGAAAGACATTATTATAACATCAAACTTCCATTCTCTTATTTTTTCGCTTCTAAAAAAGTTAATTTAAGATCAAACAATGACCTTTCACAACATTTTTAAATAACTGTAAAAGAAGAAAAATCTTACACTGCCTTTTTATGATACGAATAGCCCGGTGGTGTAGCGATGTGGATGATTTTTATCCCATTGCAAATTGGCCAAGCATAGTGGGCTTTGGACTCGCTGAGAATTATCTAACCTTATTACGATAATTCGCGGAAACCCCAGTTCGAATCTGGGCCGGGCTATCACTTTTTCAAGCAATGTAAAACCATATGAATAAATTAAAAAAAAGTTATCTAAATCACAATAGAAATCCGCATCTCAGAAAGGCTACACTTATTATATGAGTGACACGAAACGCTCTAAATATGGAAGGGCTTTCCTTTTTCAAGCGTTTCCCCTGGAATTTTGTCCTTAAATTTCTTCATAAATTCAAGATCGTCTTTTTCCTCGCGTAAATCGTCTGGAAGCATGTGAGGAATAGTTTCAATTATAGGGTACCATCTACTGCAATTGGAACAAATAAGAACTCCCTTTTCAATTTCATCATTTTCTTCGAATACATGCAAATCAAGTGGATGATGTTTGCATATCGGACAGGCGAGGATCTCCATAAGTTTTCTTCTCATCATAGAACCTCCTAATACTTTCAAGAATAGTCTACTGAAATCCTTTAAAAATTATGCGTGCGTGTAATTATTAATTAGGAATAACAAATTTGTGTGGTAGCTCAATGAATTTATCAGTTTGGGTCGACTATCTTACGCCAAAACAAGTATTATTTTTCAGAAGCATTACTGAAAAACTCGAAAAAGATGGTTTCGAAATAATAAGAACAACGCGTGAGTATAGCGAAGTTATTCGAATGCTTGAATTAACTGGCACTGAGGCAAGAATTATAGGACGACATGGAGGTCGTTCTCTAAAAGGGAAACTTATTGCAAGTGCGGAACGCATTATTGAATTGGCTAAATACATTTCAACTAAAAAAATTGCATGTGCATTAGGTTTTGGCTCACCTGAATTGTCTCGTGTGGCTTTAGGTCTGGCAATCCCTCATTTTACGGTGAATGACTCACCTCATTCTATTGCAGTAGCACGGCTTACAAGTCCACCTTTATCAGAACGATTGTTTACTCCAGAACAAATTCCAATAAGTGCATGGTTAAAAATAGGTGTACCACAGGATCAAATAACTCAATACAATGGACTTGATCCAATTGCATGGTTAAAAGGATTTACGCCCAATAATCATATTATTGAAGAATTAGGCCTCAACCAAGATCTACCCATTATAGTCGCTAGAACCGAAGAAAAAAAGGCCTCGTATTTGCTTGATTTAGATCCCCGCCAAATCTCAATAATTGTCCCAATTATAAAGAAGATTTCTCAGGAATATCCTGGCTATCAGATTGTAGTAATTCCTCGTTATGACAAGCAATATTTAGAATTAAGAAAAACATTAGACGAAGAAATTAAAATTTTAGATAAAGCAATAGATGGTGCCAGTTTACTTGCATTTTCATCACTTTTTATTGGCGCTGGAGGTACAATGAATGCTGAAGCAGCACTTTTAGGTGTTCCAACGATATCTTGCTATCCAAAAGAGACTACTTATGTTGAACAGTATTTGATAAATGAGGGCGCTATTTACAGGGCAAAAAATGAGAATAAGGTTATGGAAAAAACAAAAGAGATTTTGTCTAGGCCTGAAGAGTTTAAGGAGCAACATAAATTGGTTGCAGAGCGCCTTTCAAATACTATGGACGATCCTGCTGAGGTAATTGTGGAGTATCTTGAGAAATTTCTTACTAAAAAGTCTTAGAGAATTATCCTAATGATGTAATCTCACTTTTTTTCATTGCTGTTTTGAAATAATTTTTTGTAATATGATTCCAGACAAAAAGCCATGTTATAAATAGCCCAATTCCAGTTGCTGCTTTAATAATTCCCGTAATGACACGACCCACATATCCTATAATTGGAAGTTGAAGCGGAATGATATAAACTTCAAGAAAAAGAAGAATTAATATGAAACTGAACCATACTACAAAGAGAATACTACCTATTTCTAATGCGCTTCTATACTTCCATCTCATGCTTATCAATCTCCAAATGTCATACTGGTGTAATTACAACAGATATTACCGCTAATATTGCTGCAAATAAACTAAGAATTGCCAAAATCTTCACTATATCAATTTCTTCAAGAGCCCCCCTTGCAAGTATTAGACGCGTTAGTGTTAGGGGCGCCTCTTTGTCAGGGTTTGCAGCAAGTTTCCCATCAGGCAAAATTGTAACAGGACGTTTATTCAATTGTGTTCTTCCTTTCAATCCACCAACGCTGGCCAAGATATGAAATGAATTCATAATATGTGGCATAAGAGCAATTATTGCTGCAATTTCTAACCTACCAATAACCGCAATGCCTCCAATTGCTGCTCCTACTGTGAAACTTCCTACATTTCCCGAAAATACTTTTGCGGGATATTTATTGAATATCAAAAATGCAACTAATGCACCTAGTAACAATAGACAAAAAAGAATACCTGTTATGGAGTCTAGAATTATTGCGCAAATTAAGAGAGAGGCAGATGCAATTATACATGTAATTGGCATTGAGCCGTTATATACATCCAACATATTTACAGCATTGGCGGGTACAGTGATTGCTAATAGTAATGCCCCCCAATAAATAATCGTTAATCGAGTTCTACCAATAATCGGAAGTAAAGGACGTGGCGTGACTACTTCAAATAATAATAGTGGAATAATCGCAAAAACTAAAATAACTGCCTTTTTTCCTGGTGAAAGACCTTTTAGATCATCATAAATTCCAACAAATCCTGCAATAAGGATTATACAAACAAAAGCTAAAATTTCCTGAAAGTATTGACCTAAAATAAATAGAATAAGCAGTGAAGCCAAAATTAATCCCGCTAGGATTGCGAGTCCGCCCATTTCCGGGATTTCTGGTTTATTTGGCTTATGGATGTCGATACCGATAATTCCTTTTTTCTTTAGATATTTCAATAAAAATGGTATAATAGCAAAGGTCAGACCAAACGAAACAAAAAAGGATAAGGCAATAAATTGAGTCTGCATCTCTCTAGCAACCTTCCTTAAAAGTTGAACTGATCAAAAAAACATTCTACTATTTTTTAATTCTTTTCATTTAACTTACAGAAAAAGAATGTTCTAATTAGATAGTTGGCTCATTTGGAATAGTTCAACAGTATAGGGTTGGTCAGTAGCTATAATTGAATTAAATTGGTATCTCTCAGTAAGCAACTGCAAAACTAAGTCATGGATGTTACTATCTACATACGGATCATCAATGAAATAAACTGGTTTATCAGTTATCCAATTTTCGATAAAAGGTAGTAATTCTCCAGTTATTTCATTTTCAGTTAAAGCACTATAACGAAGATAATATCTTTCATCATATTCTCGTGAAAAATACGGATGAAATAATTTATCCCATGTCGCGTCTCCAATTATGAGCGAGTCAGGTTGTGTATTTGTATAAAACAGATCTCTATAGTAGACCAACCTACCCTTAAATGAATAATATTGTGACACCATTACAATATTCATAAGCCCTAAAGTTATGAACAATACTAAGAAGAAATAGTAAAACACTTTTTTTGTTTTAATAAAACCAGAAAACCACATAACGGCATTAAAACACAAATATGGCAAGATAACAAGCAAATACCTTGAAGATTCGATGAATAGATGCTCTATGTCGAATCTAAGATAAGAGCCACCATAGAAGACAAGAAATGTCAAAATCATAAAAAAGCTAATGAAATGGACATCTTCGCCGAACTTTTTCCTAGTATAGAGAAATGCAGTGATAAGTCCAAATGGTGGAAATAGATTAAGGATCAAAAAATAGCGAGGTAAGTTGATTAAAAGGCGTAGTGGATTGAAAAAGACCTCTCCAGTTAATTGATAGCCAGTTACAAAAAAATTTCCAAAGAAATATGAGTTATAAAGCGCAATTATCGATAGGAAGGGAATTAATGGAATATAATGCAGATAAATAGATAATTCACCTAATTTTCTCGTTCTGATTTGATTTAGAAGAAACGGAAGCATGAAAAGAATATTAACAAGCTTCAATAAAACTGCAAATCCAAGCGATAGGGAAGAAATCATAAAATAAAGATACTCATTCTTTTTAGATGCCCTTAGGTAAAAGAAAAAGGAAAGAAGAAGAAATGTTGCAGAAGTAAGGTCACTAAAAAGCGTTCTAGAATAAAAAACCATTGGAGGGCATAATCCAAGAAAAAAAGCCCCTATTAGACTACATAATCTGTCTTTTGATATTTCCAACACACAAAAATATGTCAAAATAACCGTAAATATTGCAAAAACTCCATTCATGTAATATATGAAGGGATATCCCCCTATCAAATAAAAAATTGCTATTAGTAGCGATTGTCCTATAGGATATTTTGAAATAAACACGTTTGGTTTTGTTGTAGGCACAAAATTTCCACTTAAGAGAGGAGATTCCAGTTGGATTGTTATGGGATTTCCTTCGGCAAGTTGAATTGCAGTGAAAATATAGTAATACTCATCAGGAGAGGTATAGAAGAAAATCTTGCTAACAAAATAAAAAGGAGCACATATCAGAGTTAATATCAGCATGTCTTTTATTCGGAAATCAATCTTTGAGAGAGACCTCAAGTTAAATCCCTGTATTCCTTGAATACGCAACAAGCATATTAATTTTTATAAATCTATATAAAATAACATCGTTTGATGCGATGAATCTGGTATATACTGTGGGGTGATGTGCCATATTTGCTCTACGGGTGATTTCAAATGAATATTAAGATTCTCACGGCAAATCTTAGGCGTATTGGAGGTGAACAGAGAGTAGCAATCGAAGAAATCATTGGGCTGAAAAATAAAGGATACAATGTTAAAGGTTACAGTTTTTTAGGCACAAAAGATTTCTGGATTCTTAAAGGAATACCTATTATCTTTTATCCAAATCTAAAACTTCCTCTCCTCAAACAATCGTTTAATTGCTGGCTCTCATGGTATCTTCCTCCAAAGACTAAGGGCGATATATTAATATGCCACGGTAATGCTACATTCCCAATAGGTCATAAAATAAAAAATAAACTCTCAAAAATAAAATATATTCCTTATTTTCATACTTTATATGGTTATGCGCATCCTCTCACATTATTTCGACCATTTAGAAATTTTGCCTTTCATAGAATGGAAAGAAAAATGCTATACAAGGATCTTGTAAATGCAGACCACATAATTACAAACTCCACGTTTATGACAGATAGATTACTTAATATACACCCAAATTTAACTGCAGAAATTACTGTAATACACCCTGGAGTAAAAGAACCTAAGAAACCTGAACTACATATACGACGAAAAAAGTTGGGTTTTACTCTCACTAGGATTCACAGAGGTAAACAGCTTGAATTCCTGCTCGAAGTCATTAAAGAAATACCAGATATCAAATGGATAATTGCAGGGGCAATAACTCCTCATATAAGAATTATACGGAAAAAAATCTTAGATTTAAAATTAAAAGAACGTGTAAAGATACTTCCTTCAATCTCTGAAGAATTATTGGAATATCTTTACTATAGTGCATGTGTTTTCGTCCATGCAAACGTAGAAACTTTTGGGATGCCTGCATTAGAGGCCCTCGTCCACGGATGTCCAATTGTTCATCCCTATCCTTCTGGCATATGGGATGTCGCTCAAGATGGTATACAAGGATATCAGGTAGAACAAAACAATAGAGAAGATTTTGTAGATAAAATAAATAAAATACTAGAGAATCCGCCTCTAAGAGCAAAAATGAGTGAAAAAGGAAAGGATCTAATTAATAAAGTATCTTGGAACGCGCATTTGGATGCTCTTGAAGATTTAATAAATTCATCAATTTCACCTGCTTCATAAATCAACAGAGGTGCTTTTTTGCGAATCGCAATCTTTCATGCGAATCTAAATATGGGAGGAGGAGGCGAAAAATGGGTCATGAATGTGGGAAACCTGTTAAAAAAAAGAGGACATGATTTAAGATATTTTACGAACGAATATGACCCGGATCTAGCAATCTTTAAAGAATTTGATCGAGAACAAATCGAAATTGTAAAGAATTCACGGGGATTTCAAGGAAAATTCCGATCTTTTAGAGAACTTAAATTAATGATGAATGTAGCTAAACGAATCGTAAAATTTAATCCAGAGACAATTATTCTCTCGACAGATCAACATTTGGCACGAACACTCAAAAAATATTGTAAAAAAATAATCATTTCTTATTTTCATACTATGAGCCCCAAAACTCGTGAAAAGTTTTTAACAAGGTTGTATTTGGCTATCCCTCGTCTTTTAGGATATCAAGATTATTTGTCATCTGATAAATTGATTGCTAACTCATTATATACCGCAAATTTAGTGCGAACGTTTTATCCGAATCTTAACATTGAAGTAATATATCCGAGTGTGAATTCTAAAGAAATCACTCCTAATTTCTCGTATAGCCATAATCTTCTTTGTGTAGGAAGAATAGCTCCTTTCAAAAACCAAATATTTCTGCTCAAAATATTACCTTATCTCCTTGAAAAACACCCGAATGTACGTTTAGTAATCGCTGGTTATTTTGATCAACAGTATATGAATTATCTTGAAGAAATGAACAAGATTATTAAAAATTTAAGACTTGAAGATAATGTGGAAATAAGATTGAATTGTCCTCAAACTGAAATAGACAGTTTAATGAAAGACTGTTCGATATTTCTTTCACCATCAATAAATGAATTTTTTGGGATGGTAGTTCTAGAGGCAATGGCTTATGGAAAATGTGTTATTGCACATAATTCTGGAGGCGTAAGAGAGATAATTACAAATGAATCAGGATTTCTTTTATCAGGGAACTCAAAGGATTGGGCTTTGAAAATGAATATGCTTTTGGAAGATAAAAATCGATTGCTTAACATGGGTCATAGTGCAAGGAAACGAGCGGAATGTTTTACATGGGAAAAAACAGTAAATGATTTGGAAAAAATAATGGGCTCACTATAACGTGAATAACTGTCTTTGTCTTTATCGATGGAGATTGTAAGATATGAATTGTAATATTAGACTACTTAAAACTCATAATAGCACAGGATGAAACTTATGGTGTGGCGTATTTTCCGCCAATTCATTTTTGGCTCAACAAGTAATGTACTTAATCGGGTAATAGGACTTATTGGTGCGATTATTACCGCGCGACTTTTAGGTCCAGAGGCTTATGGGCTGCTAGGGATTGTTTTTGCACTAACTCTAACCCTTAATATACTTGCAGATAGCGGAATTGAACAAGCAATAGTTCATTACGCGGCAGGCGAAGAAAACGACCTAATGATCGTTTGGTCGGGTTTTATAATTGATTTTTTTATTACCAGTTCTGCCTTTTTGGTTAATGTACTATTTGCAGGCTGGTTTGCAGTTCAGACACAAAATCCTATAAAGTCACTTACGATACTTGCGGCACTTTACCTGATTCCAAGTGCCTTCGATACATGGAAATCAAGATTGCATGCTAAAAAACGAATTGAACTGCTTTCTACAATTTCAGTTGTTAGCACAATAATGCAGACATCCTTCTCCATCGCTTTGATTATTCTAGGTTTTGGTGTTCAGGGGGCAGTACTAGGCTTCGTAGTTGCAAGGGTAGGCCATACACTACTTTATATGAACTATGGCTTTGGTAAAGGTGAATTTGATCTTAAGATCGTCAAACAATTACTCAAATATGGAATACCAAATGGTTTGAGAAATCTGTCTCTGTATACTGTAGGTCGCATAGACCGACTTATACTTGCGTTTTTTGTCACTGCATCAGATATTGCGTTTTACGGAATTGCAAATATGATTGGTAGTATGATTCAATTACTTCCTGCAAGCTTTTCTCTAATTATGCTTCCTTACATCTCCGAAGCGTATAAAAACAACGATTCTCATAAAATTCATGGTAGTTATGCTGCAGGTTTAGTAATTTTTAGCATATGGGGCATTGTTTCGAGCATAGCCGTCTTGATTATAGCTGAACCCTTAATTCTGACCGTCTTAGGGCCTGAGTTTCTCCCAGCTATTATTATTTTGAGAATCAGTATATTTGCAGATTTGATGTATTGCCTATTTTATGTTATGACTACTACTTTAGATGGTATTCGCCAACCGAAAATAACTTTAATTATAACAGGGGCACAGGCATTAACTACAATCTCATTACTTACACTTATCATTCCGTCTTTAGGGATTATTGGAGCAGCATATGTTGATGTTATTGTAAGCATTATTGGTGTCATTTTAGGTTATTTCTATGTCAGAAAACAAACATCTGTTAAGATAAGTCAAAATTTGGGGTATATTAAAGAATTGCTGACGGTTTTAAAGAAAGGGATAAAAATAAATTCTCATGTAGATTGAGGAACTAAATAATGCATGAAGATCCTTTTGTGACTATTGGCGTTCCGATTAGAAACGCGATAAACTATCTCGAACGATTTCTAGATGCGCTATATACCATATCATATCCGAAAAAGTTACAACGTATTGTTTTCGTTGATGCTTCTGATGATGAAACCTATCAACGCTTAATTCAATTTAAAAATAATCATTATCAAGAATACGAATCACTTTTAGTAATCCAAGAAAAAGAATATCCCGGTTTTCAACCATATCCTTTAGCTTTACAAAGACTTTCTCAAGCACGCAATATATGTGTAGAAAATGCTATTGGAGAATATTTTCTCAGTTTAGATTGCGATGTCATTGTAGAATCTGATGTCATAACAAAATTACTCTCGTATTTTAGTACACCTACTAGAATTGGTGCAATAGGTATCTCCTATTACAGAAAAAACCTATCATTTTTTGACAGAATAGCGCTTCATCAAGGGAAAAAGGGTCTTAGACACGTGGATGCGACTGGTTTTGGGTGTACAATGTTTAGGATGGACGTTCTCAAATTAGTTGGCAAATTTGATGAGACTAGGTGGGGCATAGATGTCGAAATCTATCAAAGAATTAAGAAAAAAGGATTTGAAACTTATCTTGATTTTGCTACAATTTATGAACATATTAAGTTGGCAGAGGGGATAGATAATACCTTTGTAGGACTAGTAAAAGACTCTGGACGCATATATTCTGAAATAAAGAAAAATAGACCCTTTAATTACATTCGACAGGTTGCATTTTTTTCAATTTATTTAGTAGCGATAGCCTTCGTAATTATATCTTACGTTCCGCTGTTGATACTCACAATAATTGGTTTTAGCTTTTATTTCTTAAGAGCACGAGGCATCTTTAGATTGATTAATCCATTCTATTGCTTCTCAATGGGAATCCTACTAACGTTTTCTTTTTATTATCATTTCCTACTTGATATACTTAATTTTAAAGAATATTAGATATTTAGAGGTTTGTAAACGAATGAATGGTCAAAAAACTATTCCCTTAGTAACCATCGCAATGCCTATAAAAAATCGTGAATGGTGTATAGATAGTGTACTAGACGCAATAGTGAAAGATGAGTATCCAAAAAAGAGAATACGCTTTGTATTCGTCGATAATATGAGCTCGGACAACACATATGCTATGTTATTAGAATTCAAAAATAATTTTGCTCACGAATATGAGGATGTTATTTTATTAAAAGACGACGGCAATCTTCCACAATTAAGAAATATCTGTATTGATAAGAGTTCAGAGTCGGATTTCCTCCTTTTTCTTGACTCTGATGTGATTGTTAAAGGAAGCAATACAATAAAAAGAATGATTTCGCTCTTTGAAGATGAAACAGTCGGGATGGTATTTATCCCATATCTGCCCAAAGGTGGAATCACGGAACTACATGATAGAATATGGGCACTAAAAGAAAAAAAAATCCAAAATGTCCAAGAGGTAGGCATGGGACTCACTATGATAAGAACCTCAGTTATTCCTACAGTTGGTATATTTGACAAAGATTACCATATGACAGAAGATTGCGAATTCTCATCACGGGTTATAGCAAAAGGCTATAAGATTGTTAAGATTTCAGAAGATCCAGCAATTCACCTTCATGTTGAACCAATAGATTATTTTCAAAAACTTTTTATGAATATGGCACCTTTTAGGTGGAAAGTCATCAAGAAGACATACCCTAAGAGATACATCTACAGACTGATATTGTATTCCCTGTTGATTACAAGTATTTTAATAATTCCAATACAATTTCCCCTCACGCTTATTCCTTTCATCCTAATATTTAGTACAATCTATGTTTTTCATTTAGTTAGAATGCAAACAATATACGGGAAATTGATTGCCCCTCCATTTTTCATTGTTTCAGGCATAATACTGACACTTGGAATTTACCGGGCCATGTTAATCGATTTAAAGAACAAGATAAAAGGCGGATTTTAACTCTATCAAAATCTAAGTACTACGGGTAAGTGTGAATATCTTTGATGCGGATTTGAGAAATTAATATTTTTTTATTGTGAAAGATATTTCATGTGGTCTAACAAAAGGAAGAGTAAAATAACCGATTTTAATTGGTTCTAGACTCACTGTTACGCAATATTTTTTTACTTTAGGATTTAATAACTTACACGCCTTATTAAACCAGGTCTTATTAAAGTATGAAAATGGTAAGGCGCTTTAGCCGTCCCCGACAATTTATGAGGGCATTTTACCTCAATTTCATCTTTACTAACTCTAACTAACTCTTTTATAAACTTAAATGGAGTTTTAGTATGTTCTATCACATGATAGGAGATAACTTTATCAAAAGTGTCTGCTCTGAAAGGTAAATAGTTACCATCGGCAACAATATCCGCCTTGGTTTTTGTTACATCTTTATTCCGTAAGTAGACACCAGCAGGCAAATGGCACGTTTTAATAAACAAATCTACATTAATGTCACCTTTCGGCTCGTCGCCACAGCCAACATCAAGTATCATATAGATCAACAATTATTTGTTTTGTGTGAATATTAGTGAGCATGATATATACTCATTTTCAGAGTCTTAAGGTCATTAGTTCTAGAATCTGTTCCCTAAAATTTACTTCATCGTAAATCTGTGCTCTTTTTATAACTGAGTCGCTCTTTTTCCTAAAGAAATCCTCGTCACCAATAACCTTGTCGATATATGTGGCTATTTCTGATATATGATTAAATAAAAACCCATATTTTCCTCTTTCCAATATTTCGATTGATCCTCCAGAATTATGATTGATAGGTATGCAACCGCTTGCCATTGCCTCTACAGTACTAATGCCAAAGTGTTCATTTTGCATTGGATGTACAAATACCTTAGATTGCCCTAGTATTTTTTTCACAGTTTTGAAGGGTGCATTAGGATAGAATCGAACTCTATTGTCGACTCCAAGTTCCTTACATAGCCTCTTTAGTCTTAGAAAGTAAGTATTCATGGCGGGAATCAATCCACCTATCAAATTTAATCGAACTTTCGTTTCGCATTCGCTTATTGCTTGTATTGCCAGTTCAAACCTTTTTTCTGGTGTAAACCTTCCTAAAGAAACTACTATATCTTCTTTACTAGATCCTGGAGAATACTCAGAGACAGAAACTGGTGGATACACAACCTTGACATCTTTTCTATGCCAAACTTTTTCGACAAATCTTTTAGTAAACATGCTATTTGCACACACTATATCTGAGAAATCACCGTCAGCAGGTAATACAACTCTTCTTTGAAACAGAAGGTAAAGTTTCCAGTATATGTTATATGGAAAACGAAAATATTTCTCAGGAAGAAGTTCTTTTATAGATGTTTCTGCGACGGTGGGAAAATGAACGTATCTTAAAACTTTAGCATTGTATTTTTTAACATCGCTCTGTAATGGTTTGATAAATTCCATATCTAGAAAGACACTTTCCGGATGAAATTTCTTTATAGCCTTTCTTATAGGTAAATATGTAATAAGTCGGTGAAAGATTCCGAAGAGGTTTATATATTTTTTAAGAAGATAAAATTGTTGCGGCTCTTCAATTAAACTTATGCCAAAATTCTTTTCGAAAGTTGCTTTCGCATTGAATTGAGATGTTGTAGCAATCGCTACATTATGCGCTTTTTGTAAGGCTTCATCGACAACAATTGCACATAACCTTTCTCCTCCACCTTTCGATTCGAAAAGATGATGTGCCACCAATATTCTCAGCTAATAATGCCTCCTTAATTAGGAATATCCCATTAATGCTTATTCAGAATTCCTACTTAAGATAATTAAAGTATTTCTAAGAGAATTTGAGGTTAAAAGAGAAACTTTAAATAGTCAACTACATTAAGTATTCTCCCTTACTTTCTGGGATAAATATCCCATCAGAAATGTTTTATGAACATTTATGGCTAATCAAATAAAAAAGGAACTAGGTGTCGTTATTGTCATCGTCTTTCAGACATATTATTCGTATAATAGGTACAGATATCGATGGAAATAAACGGTTAGACATGGGCTTAACTGATATTCCAGGTGTTGATATTCGGTTATCCCATGCAATATTACATGTAGCTGATATGGACCAAACTTCAAGAGTTGGTTTTCTTAGCGATCGTGATGTGAAAAAACTTGAAGATATCATTACAGATCCCTCAAATAATGGTATTCCAAAATGGTTGTTAAATCGTCAAAAGGATCCACACACTGGCGAGGATATACATTTATTAGGCGCTCGACTAAGACTGATGACAAAAACTGATATTGATTTACTGATGAAACTCAAAACATATAAAGGTATACGCCATTCGCAAGGACTAAAAGTGAGAGGACAAAGAACAAGGACTACTGGACGGAAAGGCAGAGTTGTTGGAGTGCGCTTGAAGAAAAGAAGCGGCAGATAAAGGTGATGCGTTATGGGTGATCCAAAAAAACCTAAGAAAAAGTATAAGAAACCCTTTCATCCGTGGGAAAAAAATCGAATGGCTATAGAGCTCGAATTAATCGGTAAGTATGGTCTTCGTAATAAGAAGGAATACTTACGGCATGAGGCGTATCTGAGAAAGATTAGAGAACAAGCTAGGCAAATTTTAGCTATTCTAGAAACTGATAAAAGAGAGAAAGTAGAAAAGGAAATATTATCAAGATTAGAACGCCTTGGATTGATTCAAACAGAGGCAGTTATTGATGATGTCCTTAGTTTAACAACTGAAGATCTTTTAAAACGTCGACTTCAAACTATAGTTTTTAGACAAGGCTTTGCAAAATCTATTCATCATGCGAGACAACTTCTTCTTCATGGTCACATAGCACTTCGAGGTCAAAAAATAACTTCTCCAAGTCGTCTATTGCTTAAGGAAGAAGCAAAAGAGTTAACGTATGCATCTTCGAGTCCATATATGGAAGATAGTCACCCAGAACGTCCATCTACACCAATTCCTGAATCAACTGAATAAAAATAGTTTTTCTTGAGGTTAATTATATGAGTCACAGAAAAGAACAGAAATGGGGCGTTGCCCATATTTATTCTTCTTATAATGATACAATTGTTCATATAACGGACCTTACTGGTGCTGAAACTATTGCGCGATATAGCGGAGGTATGATCGTTAAGGCAGATCGAGAAGAAAGCAGTCCTTACGCTGCCATGCAAGCCGCTTTTAGGGCTGCAAATGAAGCAAGAGATAAGGGTATTTCAGCTCTTCATATAACTGTAAGAGCACCGGGTGGGCATGGCGCAAAAACACCAGGCCCAGGCGCACAAGCAGCAATCCGTGCTCTAGCCCGTGCAGGTATGCGGATTGGTAGAATTGAAGAAGTTACACCAGTTCCTCATGATGGAACTAGACGCCCAGGCGGTCGTCGTGGAAGACGCGTTTAAGAATTTTTTGTTTTCTAATTACTATTATGCTGTAAACACTCTCGAAAATGGAAATACAATTTCCATTCTTGTGTTCTACAAAATGACAATAGTTAATGCAACGATTTTTTAATTCTTTAAAGAGAATTAGAATGGCGCCGGGGGAGGGATTTGAACCCTCGAGCTCCAATGGAGCACAGGCTCTCAGATCTGGTTTCCAGGCATGAGCTGCAATGAATGACGCTTGCATCTGCTCCCTACCAGGCTAAGATACCCCGGCATATTCAACATTGGATACCCAAAATCGATTGGTTTCTAGAAGGCACCTTTGTTTAAATATTTATAGGCTAACTTGAAAGAAGAATCGCGTCCTTCTCTCGTAAGAGAAATGTTTTTAAGTTATGCGGTCTCTAATTTCTTAGAGGGTGGTGGAGGATAGAGGTGGAACTTCAACTTGCCAAACCATTACAAATCTACAAGACAATGGTGCTTCCCGTTGATTGGAGGATCACTACAACAAAAGTAAAGTTCCTCGACAAACTTACTGCACGACTCACTTATGGTGTGCAACTGTTTCTTGAAAAAATCATCAATGAGAACATAACGCGTGTTAAAGAGGCGGAAAAATACCGACAGGACATACAGACTATAACTGGGCTATCTTCGGCTTATGTGCAAGCCTGTCGTGATAAAGCCCTCTGGATGTTCAAGTCCTATCGAGAACTACATCGTGAATGGCAATGGGAGATTACGCAACTGAAAAAGTCCATTGCCACCTGTACTCAACGCATCACCCGGAAGAGCACCATTAAAGCCAAGAAACGGTTACGGAACCTCCAACATAAACTCTACCGCTGGAAAAAGAGGGAGCCCTCGCCACCGACTGTCAAGGAGAAGGTACCGATCATGTTCGACTACCGTGTAGGCGACATCGCCTTTTCTTGCACTTCGAAGGCGTTTCCTCTTTGGGCGAGAATTTCCACTCTTAAAAAAGGCGAGAAATTACACATACCTTTGCATTTGTACCCGTATGCCACGAAACACCTCCGTGACAAAGAATGGCGTGTGAAGTCTTTTCAGATAGTTAAGAATCATAGGTTGAAACGCTACGAGGTTCATGTCGTCGTAGAAAAGGCAGTTATGCCAGTACTGAAATCCTTGGCAGGCATTGATCTGGGTTTGAAGCGGCTAGCAACTGCTGTGTCGTGCGAGTTATCAGGTGAAGGCAGCGTAATCCTGTTTAAGAAAGAGGATTACAAAGAATTTTTCATTTATATGCGACAACTGAGCAACAGGATAGCTAAATTAAAACGTTTAGGGAAATACGAAGTATTGAAGAAACTTTACAGTAAACGATTGAATTACGCTAGAGATTTCAGGAGAAAACTGGCAATTGATATTGCTGAGCATCTTGCAGGTTCGTTGGTGGTGATTGGCTACCCCAATAAGGTAAGAAATTGCCACTACAAGGGCTCAGGACACAGGAGGAACAGAAAACGTGTCAATCATTGGGCATTTAAGGACTGTGCTGATCGTATTGCGATGGCAGTGCAGAAGCATGACGGAGTACCTGTTGTGATAAACGAGTGGTGGACCACTCATCGATGTTCAATGTGCGGTTCACGAAGGGTGGAGGTCAAGGATAGGGCGTTCAAGTGCCAGAAATGCGAATTCACCGCCGATAGAGACGTAAATGCGGCGTTTAATATACTGTTAGATGCTGTTAGGTACCTTACGGGACTAACAAAGAGAAAGAAAAGTAATAGAGCGAAAACCAAAGTGTTCCTGTGCGAAGGAACGGGGGGTGCCGTGGATCACCCCGAACTGTCGATGAGCGGGTTCTTGCTATCTCTCGTAGAGACAGCTCAACAATCCGTGAGGGCAGAAGTTCCGTCCGAAAGGGCGGAGTAGTTCACAGGCTAGGTGCTAAAGCTCCCTCAACGATTACGAATTAAAAATTATATAACTATATTAATGACTTATATACATGATATCCTGCCTTTTTTCCAATTTCTAAGACCGTATTAAACACGTTATTCAATTTTTCATATACTCTATTGTGTCCCCTTCTTATGACTAATTGAAGAGAGCCTTGTGATGTAAGATGAAGAGGAGCCTCTTCAATAATTTGGAAGACAGTTTTCATGCCGCTTGAAACTGGAGGATTTGTCACAATAACATCGAATGTTTCCTTATCTCCTTGAATAGGCTCATAAAGGTCGCCCCATCTTGCCTCTGCATTTTTAATGTAATTTTTTTTAAGATTACTCTTCGTAAGATTGATGGCTCGTCTATTAATGTCTGTCAGAACAACTTTACTATTAGGAGATATTATTGATGCTGCTACGATACCAATTACTCCTATTCCACAACCAAGATCCAAAACCCTGTCCGAGTTGGTCAAATCCATTTTCTCGATAAGCAATTGCGTGCCTTTATCGATTTTGGATTGTGAAAAAACGTCTGGAGCAGAAACGAACTCAAACAATTTACCTCGTAGATACACAGAAATTGTTTTCGTTTTTAACGAGGATGTGGGCATTTTAGACGAATATGGCTTTGGCATTTTTCTCAGGGACCTTATCTTTTACTATTGTTTAAAGGATTTCCACTCTGGATACGTTGAGCGTGGCATTATGACTTTCTTTGTATTAGCAACTATGCCATGATCTATTTCAAGAATCTCTTTACTTAACATAGTAGCCTCAGCAATACCAATTGCTTCGCCTTTCTGAGTAAATATGGCTACAGTACCACCTGGTTTGATATTATCGCTTAACTTTAATACACCAGGCGCCGTTAATTTTGCCCCATGGCATATTGCATCGACTGCAGAGTCTCGAATCACCAGCTTTGGAAGATGAACTAAGCCTTCTTCCACAGGTTGTATTACCTTACGCAGATACTGTTCCTTTCCATCCTCTTTCCAATAGTGATATGCATCGTTTACTTCAAGAAGTGTAACAAGAGTGTCATCCTCCTTGAATGGACCTGCACGCGTTCTCCTTAGTTCTAACATATGAGCCCCCGTGCCCAACACTTCGCCAATATCATGTACCAGCTTCCTCATATAGAATCCCGCTTCGCAACCGACTCGAATGAGCACGTCTTTTCCTAAAATTTCTAATACATTTGTATAATATACTCTACGGATTCTTAAGCGTCTTTTTACAGAAGATCTTAGTGGAGGACGCTGATAAAGTGGGCCTGTAAACTCTTGACATATTGTCTCTATTTTTTCGTGATCTACTTCTTTGTGAAGACGCATTATGCAGATGTATTCTTTCCCAGCAGGAAGCCAACTTTGTACAACCTTTGTTGCACGTTCTAAAGCAACTGGAAGAATTCCTGTTACGCCGGGATTACTCTATTCTGAAGATTAACTCACCTTCAGAACTCTAGAGTCCCTCCATGTCCTGCTTTCTTTAATTCCAGAATTCTTTTGATCCATGCTACAACTTCATGACTTGTTGGTCCAGCAGGTTTATCTAAATTGATTATTCCAAAGGCTAAATGCTCTTCAATAGGACGTTCAGCAGGCTTATAACCCCATTCAGGATTTGTCGCCTCCTGTGCTTTAGTGATTAATTCTCCCCGCACGTCACTAGGTAGGCGGCCTCTTTCCATTTTTTCACCTTCTCATTTTTGGAAATCCCAAAAAGTTATTTATATTACAATAAAATAAGTAAAATTAAAAATTAGGGCAGAACGATTTTAACCCGTTCTTTTAATGCATCAGTCATCCCCGCAGCCTCAATTGCTTTAAGAACTGCTTCATCATCTGATCCTCGTCCGATTTCAATTTTTTCCGTTGTTGGTTCGATGTGTCGTATTGATGCACGTCGTCTTTTTACACCGTTTAATTCTTTAGGACCAGTTATTTCCACAGTTTTTGGGTCAACAATATCTAGGATCACACATTTTCTTCCGACTTCTCTCCCAGCCGTTTTTACGCAAATTCGTCCAATTTCTATCGCAGGCATTTCATTTTTCACCTCCTATGAATTCTTGTATTGCTGTTTTTAAGATATTTGTTATTGAATCAATTGACCATTTGTCAGTATTAAGGATGATATCAAAGATGCTCAGGTCTTGAACGTCAATATTATAAATTTTTTTGTACCTCTTTCTTTCGCTTGTTTCACGCTTTGTCGTTTCGCCTAAAGCGTATTCATAAGGATCTCCGTCTCTTTGAGCAATTCTTTCGACACGTACTTCTAATGGTGCGGTCACAAAGATGTTAAGATCAACAAAATCTTTACACATCCAGGCAGTCAAATGTCCATCTAACACTACATTTCCTTTTTTTGCTGCATCTATACTTCTTTCATCAATTTCTTTATCAATATGAATATTCTTCTCTGCAAATGTGCTAAAAGTGCTTAAATCCATTTCTCTTTGTTGAGCCATTTGCCTAAAGATTTTTCCCGCAGAGATATGTTCTAATTCAAAGGCTTCCGCAATGTGTTTAGCAAAAGTGGATTTTCCAGCACCAGCTGTTCCAGAAATCGCTATTGTAAGACCCTTATTTTGGGGCAAACTATTCACCAATATAAGAAAAAGAAATCAGTTTAAAAAAATGTTGCTAAATTCTTGCCGCCTGTTTTGTGAGTTCTTGCAGGCATTGAGGACAAAGATGCCCGCCATAAGGTCTTTCTGGACGGCGCTGCGTCTTTGGCAACTTTCTTATTTCTGCGGCGGAAAGGCGAGGAACACCTGATAACAATTTTCCGCAGTTTGCACACTTACTTTTTCTCACTTTTTTCTTCTTATAATGTGTAGTTGTTCGACCACCTGGCAATTTCATTTTTCGTTTTTTAATTAACCGAGTACGATAACGTGGTGCTGGCATCTTGTTTTTCACCTACTTTTAACTGTTTTTAGTTACTTTTAACTCATCTGTATTTACTTCAGCTCGTCTGGAAAGCAGAAAGACCTCCCATACCGATATTTATACCAAAGATCCTCTGGACTATTGCACCAAATGCAAAGCTCGTCATGGCGTACCACCAAACGAAGAGTAGCGCGTATAGGTTCTCTGCTCCAACATTCGCTCCAAAGAACGCAATTGGGAAGCTGAACGGAAGTATTACCACGTATCTAGCCCCTTCACCCGCAATAAGTGGTAAGTAACCATTGAAGAATCCATTTATTATCCAGAAAAGAGCAAAGAACCCTGGCATGTAAATGAACATTGGTTTAAACCTTTCCATCATTACTCTGCTTTGAATCTTCTGTATATAATTTTCTTTACGTTTCACCTTTCGATAAAGTCGCTTGTTAGCGGTTTTTTGAGCCTCAGCCTTTGCCTTATTCCAAGTTGCGATTTCCTTCTGGTAGCGATTAAGCTTGTCCATGTCCATTACGAAGCGACTAACAAGGCTAATCACTACGGAGAGTAGAATGGACAACGATAGAATAAATAGAGTGGACCCTGGACGCTGGCCTATACCAACGTTATATAACCACTGATAAAATGGAATTAAGATGTTCCACCATGCCATTTTTTAATTCACACCCTTTAATACGACTGCTAATTCTTCTGCAGTCTCATCAACCATGCCTTCCTTATTTTTTACGATTTTGACAGTGGCTCCTGTCAAAACTGAAATTGCAGTCGCAGCTGCCCGACATAGGTTTTGATGAGTGTTGATTTCTATCGTAGAATCTTGATCACGAGTTCTAGTTTCATCCTTTGAACGTCTACTAAAGATAAATTCTGGTTCTGCTTCAACAAGTACAATTACATCTGGTTTAAGTGTAGTGATAACCCATTCGGGTAATCCTGCTAGATAACCTTCTGGAGTTGCGATCAACATATGAGTATCGACTATTAATAGCTTTCCCTGTGCTGCTTTTTTTGCTATGATCTCTGCTGCATTCTTTTGAATTTCCCGTTGTTTTTCAGGTGGGAGTAGACGCATTTGATCTCTGTTTTCCACAAATCCTGAATTTACTGCCGCGTCAAACATCACAGATCCGTAATTTACGATCTCTACGGTATACTCTTGTCTAGCAATATCCGCCGCTTTATTCAAGACTGTTGTTTTCCCAACTCCGGGAATTCCAGTAACGATGACAATGCGTTTACTAGCCACACTCATGAATTATCGCTCCGTTAAATCATCCAAATCCTAAGAAATCTCTGAGGGATGGATGTATATCTGCTAATCGCTCTTTAGCTATGATCTCATAATATTGTGATATTATCATAGTAGCTAACAGAATCCCCATGCCTGTACCAAGTGCTCCAAGATAATCTGCAAAAGCGGCTATAAGCGCAATCGCCACACCACCCCATATAGAGGCGGGACCAATGTAACGCTTCAGTAATTTTTCAAGTATCTTTGGACTACTTCTAAATCCAGGAACCATCATTCCTGCATCTAAAAGTTGCCTTGCCACATCTTTTGGAGCCATTCCTCCAACTTCAATCCATGTTACTGAGAAAATGGTGCACGCAACAATTAATACTAATAGATAAACTACAGCCCTCAAGGGATCCGCTGTCACCACTTCAATGCCTCGTGGAGGCGTCAAATAGTAGACAAGACCTCCTACAGGTTTCAATCCTGCATCTGTCGACTCGAAAGTACCAATTAAATTGTACCAGAAGTTAGAGTTGCTCTTATTGTAACGTGACCATAATAACTGCCCAATAAGGTAAACATTAGCGAAGAAAGCCGCTGCAAGAATCACAGGAATATTCGAAGCGTAAAAGAATTTGATAGGATATCTTCCTTTAAAACCACGATATTTGGCATACGTAAGTGGTAC
>NZ_JAHPYX010000124.1:0-15130 GCF_019058535.1 Candidatus Borrarchaeum sp. | reverse complement strand
TGTTTCACTTTCACCGTAGCGTCCCTCACTTTAAATAGCTTTTTGCGGATAGTAACTCTACTAGTGACATGAATCTTCAGGGGAACATAGGGAGGGGTGTGATGAAACGCACGTACAAATTTCGCCTGTATCCAACCACACCACAACAGGCTACGTTCACGCAATGGCTGACTACCTGTCGTTGTGTGTATAATAACGCTTTGGCCGAGCGAAAAGACGCCTGGCACACCCATCAACAAGCAGTCAGCTATTATGAGCAAGCCAACCACTTGAAAGACGCAAAAAAAACTAATCTGTTTTTGCAGGCGGTGCATTCGCAGGTACTGCAAGATACCCTAAGACGACTGGATAAGACCTTTAAGAACTTTTTTCGGCGTCTTAAGAAGGGTGAAAAGCCAGGTTACCCACGCTTTAAAGGAAAATACCGGTATGATTCCTTCACGTACCCGCAAAGTGGGTTCGCCCTCGATTACCACAACAAGAAACTTCGGCTCTCGAAAATTGGAAGTATCACGATTACACTCCACCGCCCGATACCAACTGAGTGTGTGATCAAGACTTGCACCATTAAGCGTGATGTCGACCACTGGTATGCCTGTGTTGCAGTAGCACTGCCTGATCCTGCTCCTGACACTCAGCAAAGAGCCATAAAGAGCGCGATAGGTTTGGATGTGGGGCTGAAGAGTTTGCTGACCTTACATACTGGGGAAACCATAGATAATCCCCGCTGGTTGAGACACTCGGAGAAGAAAGTAGCCAAAGAACAACGAAGAAAAGATAGGAAGGTTAAGGGCTCAAATAACCGTCATAAGCAGAACAGGAAGGTGGCACAGGTACACCGGAAGATACGCCATCAGCGAAAGGACTTTCATCACAAACTCAGCCGGAAATTGGTCGATAGTTATGACCTCATCGTGTATGAGAACCTTAGGATCACCAACATGGTGAAGAACCATCATCTCGCCAAGTCGATTAGTGATGCAGGCTGGAGGCAACTCATGCGTTTTACCGAGTACAAAGCGGAGGAAGCTGGTACTCTCGTAGAATATGTGAATGCCTATAACACCACACAATTGTGTAGTCGGTGTGGGCAGCTGGTGCCGAAAACACTAGCAACCCGTATCCACCGCTGTCCGTACTGTGGATTGGTGTTAGCGAGAGATCATAATTCAGCCATCACTGTTTTACACCGATCAATTCACTATGTAGAAGCACGATCATCATCATCATCAGGGCAGGGACTGTCCGTTGAGCCTGTTTGACATATCCCGTTGGGGAATGGATGATTCAGGAAGCCAGCCTACTTGTAGGGTGGTAGTTCACCTATCTCTTAGTAAGTTCCAACTATACTCTTCAAAACACTTAAATCTTTTAGGAAAGTGCGAGTTCTTCTTTGTACAAATAAAAGAGGTTCATCAAACAGCGAGAATGTGAATTAGTCTTTCAAGATTCCAAAAAAAATTGGTGGAAAACAGAAGGATGTTATTAACTGTGCTGGCGTTCAATATTGATCATTTTAACCACTTGTTCTGCTAAGTCTCTGGGAAGCCCTGGTACACTTAAGATATCTTCATCTGTTAATTCACCCAATTTTCTTCCATTTTTTAATGCCCATTCAGTAATATACACAAGTCCGCGTGTTGCAATTATAGTGTCAGGATTTAGTGACATACTGTTGATTCCAGTTTCAACGAGGAAGGCTGCAATGCTTGGAAAGTCTGAAGGCGCTTGACCGCATATGCCAATTTTGCGTCCCTTTTGGTTGGCTATTTTTATCACCTGCGCTAATAAACGCTTGACCGCTTGATCTCTTTCATCGAAAATATGCGCTACCAACTCACTATCTCTATCTAAGCCGAGTGTTAGCTGAGTTAAATCATTAGATCCAATGCTAAAACCGTCAAATACATCTGCGAACTCCTCAGCTAAAATCACATTGCTTGGAATTTCAGCCATAACATAAATTTCCAGTCCGTCTTCTCCCTGTATTAAGTCATTTTCGCTCATCACCTTTATGACATTTCGCCCTTCTTCAGGAGTACGACAGAATGGAACCATTGCTTTGACATTCTTTAGCCCCATTACCTTTCTGACTTTAACTAGGGCTTTACACTCAAGAGCAAACGCATCTTTAAAATCAGGAGCATAGTATCGGCTCGCGCCTCGCCAACCAAGCATAGGATTATTTTCATGTGGTTCGTAAAATTCACCGCCGATGAGATTGGCGTACTCGTTGGTCTTAAAATCCGACAAGCGGACAATTACATCATAAGGATAGAAGGCGGCACCGATTCGAGCAATACCTTGAGCTAGTTTATCAACAAAATAATCCGCTTTGTTGTCGTAGTTTGCTGTCTTTTCCTCAATGAGTCGAACTAATTCACGTAAGTCCTTTAGTTTCTCTCGTGCTACCTCTCCTTTATACATATCATCGATAAGTTCAACAGTTTGCTTAAAGCGAGGGTAATCAATAAGAGCTTTAGGATGGAACTGGATATGGTCGTTGATGATAAACTCTAATCGCGCCAGACCAACCCCATGGTGAGGTAGTTGTCCATACACAAAAGCTGAATCAGGAACCCCTAAATTCATCATTACCTGTGTTTCTGTTGGTGGAATATCCGCTAAGTCTATCTCCTCAATCTCGAATTTTTTAAGACCTCTGATGATGCGGCCGATCCCTTCACTGCAGTCGACAGTTACCTCGTCACCATCTTTTAATAATTTAGTTGCATTGAGTGTGCCGATAATACAGGGAAGACCAAGTTCGCGCGATACAATAGCAGCATGGCTTGTTCGTCCTCCGCGTTCAGTAATGAGAGCAGAAGCAATGCGCATTGCTGGTTCCCAATCTGGGTTTGTTTGCTCTGTGATTAGGACTTCTCCGGGTTTAAATTCGCTGAGGCGTGAAACATCTTCAATAACGTTTGCAATGCCTTGACCTATCATGCTTCCTACAGGTTCACCCATAAGTATGATGTCATTTGCCTCTATAGATTCAGATATTTTATATGTTCTCAAAACATTGGCTGCTTTAATCTCGTGTACAGTTTCAGGACGAGCCTGAACGATATAGAGATTACCCGTGACGCCATCTTTTGCCCATTCGATATCCATCGCACGTCCATAATGTTCTTCTATTAGCATTGACCATTTAGCTAATTGAACTACTTCCTCATCAGAAAGAACGAATTTAACCTGATCTTCTGGAAGAACCTGTTGTTCCACAGTTCCTCCTCGTTTGTTATACACTAGTTTTTTATCTTTATTGCCAACCTTTTTATCGATAACGGCATTATAGCCCATTTTTGCAGTAGGTTTAAAGACATAGAACTGATCAGGATTTACGGTGCCCTGTACGACATACTCGCCTAGACCCCATGTTCCTGTGATGTAAACCACGTCTCTGAATCCAGAATCTGTGTCTAAGGTAAAAATAACTCCACTGGAAGCAAGATCAGAACGAGCCATCTGTTGTACACCGACCGATAGAGCTATGGAAAAGTGATCAACGGCATTTATAATATGTTTATGATATTCTGCTTTTTCTAAATTGCCTTGTCTTTCGGCTTCTAAACTTTTAAGTCTCTGTAAGTGCATTTGATCCTCTCGATAAGAGATGGCACGATTAGTGAAAAGACTAGCGAAGCATTCTTTTACTTTTTCAAGGATATTATCTTCTTTTGTGACATTAAGGAACGTTTCCTGTTGGCCAGCAAATGACGCTTCTGGGAGATCTTCAGCAGTTGCGGATGATCTAACCGCGCAGTCAACATTAGTAGTTCCTAGTGTTGCATTTAGTTTTTTGTACGCTTCAGCAATAGCGTATTTGATGTCATCAGGTATTTCTGATTGAATAATTCTCAAGCGGATATTATGTCCAACTTCTTGAAGCGTTTCAACGAACTCTTTCTGCTTTTCTTGGAAGATCACAGTGAGAAGTTTAACCTCGCCAAAATCTTCATCAGCTTCGGCTTCTTTGATTTTCGACTCTACATCGTCTTTCGCTTCGAGTGTTACTTGAACTCTCTTAATTTCTGAGGCAATGAAATCTTTAAGACCTGTGGATTCAATAAAGGTTCGATATGCGTGTGATGTGACTGCAAAGCCTGGAGGTATAGGGACATTAACTTTTTGAATCATTTCTCCAAGGCTAGCATTTTTACCACCCACAAGAGCGAGATCTTCATTTGTTATTTCATTGAAAAAGAGAACATAACGTTTTTCTTTATCAGTCATAGTCATTAGGGTTTTCCTCCAGTTAGAAGGGATGAAAGTTAGAAGGGATGAAAGATGAAAATAAAGAAGACCTTTAATTACTTATATATTTTTTATCCAAAAAAAATAGTCTGAAGTAATTAAGTGGATTTTAGGGAGGTTTTTTGTTGAATAAGGAAAACAACCTAGATTTCGAAACCAAACATCTCCCCATCAATTACGATACATTAGCACCTGATAGATCGGAAATTCGACTTCTACTAACAATGAGAGGTGGAAGTATAGTGCATTGTACACTACCACCACAAGAAATATCAGTGGCTGTATGTCATAAAACCGTTGAAGAAGTCTGGTATTTTATCGAAGGTCACGGCGAAGTTTGGCGGAAACAGGGACAACGAGAGGAAATTGTCGAAGTCAAGAATGGCGTCTGTATTACAATCCCCACAGACACCCATTTTCAGTTCCGCAACACAGGAAGTGAACCATTAAAATTTTTAATAACAACTATGCCGCCTTGGCCGGGCGAAAATGAAGCTGTTAGAGTTAAAAATCATTGGAAATAACATCTGATTTTAAATAAAAAAAATAAAAGGAGTTATTTATTGAAAGACTCGTGAAGAGTCTTAAGCAACTCATATGCTCTAAAGAAATACTCGAAGATTGTTTCGAGTTGATGATGTTCAGCCATCCAGAACACTGTTTGCCATGCTAAAACTACGTCATGAAGCGCTAGTTCAGGAAATTTCGACCGATACTTTGCTACATTTTCGAAGAGCGGATATAGCTTGAGTATAGGAAATTTAACGGCAAAACACTTCCGTTCAGATGCTGTAAACTGTGCAGCAGGCGATGTGAGTTGTTTTCTTACGCGCTCAACTGCAGAATAGAATTGCGATAACGTTGTAAAGAAATCAAGATGATCAACGTTATGGTTTTCTTGCATTTGAGATTCTATCATTATAGATCCTTACCATTAATTGTTTTTATTCTCTGAAAATTGAATTCCGAAAACATTTATTTTCTTTTTGATGTTTAAGCATTTAAGAATACCCAATTTGGCATCTTTTTTATCAAGTAAAGAAAATGATTTATGCTTGATATATATTATGGAACTTCAATACGTATGTCTATATAGGCATATAGATTCGTTGAGATATCTTGAACTCTAAGACAGATATTTTTAATGGTATCGTTTATAAGCAGTTCCAAAATTCTTACCAGCGTATTCTGAATTTTCTTTAAGTTCATCTTCGATTCGAAGCAGTTGATTGTACTTAGCTGTTCTATCACTTCTGCATGGTGCACCTGTTTTAATTTGACCACACGAGAGCGCAGTACAGAGATCTGCGATGAAAGAATCTTCTGTTTCTCCGGATCGATGGCTTACAACTACACCCCAATTATTCTCATAAGACATTTTAGCTGCAGCTATAGCTTCGGAAAGTGTACCTATTTGATTTACTTTAAGAAGAAGGCAGTTTCCAGCATCAAGATCAATTGCTGTTTTAAGTCGTTTTAGGTTTGTAACCGTTAGGTCGTCAGTAACTACTTGAAGGGATGGTTGTGCTTTAGATAGTTCAGCAAAGCTATTATAGTCATTTTCATCAAAAGGATCCTCAAGGCTAGCTATAGGATAAGTTTCTACAAGTTCTGAATAGATTTCCAACAATTCCACTGCTGTTAGGTTCTTTTCATCGATCTGATATACACCATTTTCGAAGAACTCACTAGCAGCCGCGTCCATGGCTAAAACAAAATCGGATTTTGGCCTATATCCTGCTTCTTCAATGGCAGTAATAAGGGCATCTAGGGCATCAGTTGTAAATGTCATAGGTGGAGCCATACCACCTTCATCACCAACATTGCGAGCGATTGGTCCGTATTTTTTCGTCAGAACTACTTTAAGTGCCTGATATACTTCGCTTACGCCTTGAATTGCGTTTCTAAACGTCTTGAAATTAATAGGCATAATCATGAATTCTTGAATGGCTAAGTCATTGCCAGCGTGCTCTCCTCCATTAATTACATTCGAGAGTGGGGTGGGTAACAAGAATTGTCCTTCCGTTTCAGAACTTGAAGTCTTTATGAGTTCTTTAAGATAGACGTAAAGTGGCTTAGAGTAAGAAAGTGCAGCAACACGACTTACTGCCATAGACACTGCAAGAATGGCGTTTGCTCCTAAATTTCCTTTATTTTCAGACCCATCTAACTCTATCATTATGTCATCAATCGTTTCTTGTTCTCTAGCGTCCATACCAATGACTTTTGGAGCTATGATTTCGTTTATGTTCTTTAGGGCTTTTAGAACCCCTTTTCCTCTAAACGCTTTTTCCTTATCACGTAGTTCGACGGCTTCATGTTCACCTGTCGACGCTCCAGAAGGAACTGCACCTCTTCCAACGGATCCGTCACGAGTAATTACATCAACTTCAACAGTTGGATTCCCCCTTGAGTCAAGAATCCATCTTGCTTTAATATCGCTAACTATAAATGCATCCATTTTATTCACCTACAACAATTTTGCATTAATGGATTAATTGAGTTTTTAAAGAATATTAAAGTGCTTGTATAAAAGCTTGACCGAGAAATTTAAGAAAGATATTGGAGAAATTTTTTTATAAGGTAAGAGATCCTGTCATGCGACAATGATTTATGAGCCTTTAATAAGTGATTTGTCTATATACGTCTTTATTAATAAATTAAAAAAGAACATCTTACGGTAGATGACTGAAGAGGATATTCAACTTCACATAATAAATGCTCCATCACAGCATGCATTTGTTTGAAAGTGTAAGGAGGCATTTTAGAACCTATGAATCTGTTGCAGAACGATAAAAATGAAGGGGCTGAATCTGCAATTAAGGAAGAGGCTACAATAATTATACGCCCGTATACTCAAAAGGACCTTCCATCAATTTATGAAATAGAAAAAAATTGCTTTTCAGAAAGTGAAAGATATACAAGACAGCATTTAGAAATGTTAGGAGATTTTAAACGTTATTTCTTTCTTGTAGCACAAGAAAATGAAGGATCTTCTATTATAGGATACTGTATTGGAGTTCTTAAATCGTCTAGAGAAGGAACCGTAGGCCATATCATTTCTGTTGCGGTTCATCCAAATAATAGACGTCTAGGTATAGGTTTAGAACTTATTAACGAACTTATTACACAATTAAAAAATGCTGGTGCTACCAGCTTTCGCTTAGAAGTGAAAATGACAAACAAGGCTGCAAGGGAAATGTATCGTAAATTAGGGTTCAACTATGTACATATACTGCGCAATTACTACGGAGATGGAAAAGACGCTATTGTAATGAAGATGATGGGGAATAATGGTTGATAAAAATGAACATTGAGATAAAAAAGGCGGATGATGACGATAGAATAGGCCTAAGAGCAATTCTAAAATACTCATTTGATACTTTGAGTTCATTAGACACCTTAGAACTAGATTTGTATATAGATGGTCAAACCCGTCCTTGTCAATGGTTTGTAGCACGATCAAGTCAGGGACACGTAATTGGATGTATTAATGCGTCGACACGATCCAATGAAGGTTATATTAACTCACTTTCTGTTATAGAGGGATTTAGAGGACATGGTATTGGTTCAATGCTTGTGCAGGAAGCATGTGAATTTTTGAAAACTGATGGCTGCAATTCTGTTTTTCTTTATGTTCGTCCAACAAATGAAGGTGCTCAAGTTTTCTATGAGAAGCTTGGTTTCACTAATTGTGGCTTGACAAAAAGTCAGACACTTGAAGATGTAGTAATGTTACGTAAGATGATTTAAATTATAGTTTCATACAAAATCAAGAAGTGTTGTTTTTTTCCCCCTCCCTCGTAACGCATCAAGACTAACATCAACACCAAATTTTGAAGCTGCACCTAAAACTTCATTTATATATTGTTCTCTGTCTATTTCTTCACCATCTATCAGTGTCGGATGTCTAGCGCGCTTATATTGAGGTCCCTCTCCTTTGAGAACGATATAAGGAAATTTAGAAATCTTTCGCCACTCTTTTTCGGGATCAAGGCCATATGAATTACAATAATGCAAAAATGCGCCAACAGCTGGTGTGATTGATTTATACTTTTTTGGCGCTTTACTAATAGGAGCGTATTGAATCAGATCATTTTTTATAACTTTGATTGGGCTTTCTAATAGGGTACGACACTCTTTCAAAACAAATTGTTTTGCTTTCTCCAAGGCCTCTGCCTCACTACTACGAAGGAGAATATCAATTACATTAAGTTGAACTCTTTTCGCAAATTCTGTCCAATCCCCTCGAATCGCTTCAAAACCCTTGACCTTCAGTTCTCCACTTAGAGCACTTACATAACCATAGGCTTTTTTTCGTTCAGCCTGAAATGCAATCCGAAATGCAATATCATCAAGTTCAAGTTGCATTCCTTTAGGCAATTTAGAACCAAGAAAGTCTAGCAAATGATCAATACTTGTATAAGTATCTTTTTCTACAGATTTTAGTTCCTTGTGCGATATTTTTTCTTTTTTTGATCGCATTGTAAGATTATAAAGCTGTTCAAATGATCTGTCGTCCCCAAAACTGACGAAAATAGAGTCCGTATCTCCATAGACAACTTCAAAGTGCGTTCCATTAATTTCATTGTATTGCTTAATTAGTTCAACAAGATTTGTTAGATGTTGACGTCCGAGCGAAGTAATGGCCTTAGCAACATGGAGTATGTAAAACCTGCCGAAAACTGATCCGATAGTACCATATAATGCATTTGCAACTAGTTTAAGCATAGATTGCCGTCGATCGATATTCTTAAGATCTTCTTGAAGATTGAAATACGTATCAGTTTTATCCTTCTGCTCAATTTTCATTTCAATAAGCGTCTTTTCAAGTTCCTGTTTCTGTTGTTTAAGTTGATATCTATAAGAAAGAATATATTCTTCCATTTCAGCAAGAACTGATCTTGGTTTCTTCAAGAATTCAAAGGAGCCGTCAGATTTACTGCTGAATGTTTCGCCACCAACATTGTAAGAAATTATGATCGAAGGATATAGAGATCGAAAATCTAGAATTACAACATCTTTGAAGAAAGTTCCCTTAGGGTCAATAACCAAGCCACCCTTTAGACCGTCTTCTTCTTTCATTTTTTGTCTTTGACGCGTTTCATCAGGCACAGAACTGTTAGGAATGAGAACATTTTTTTGAACACATTTACGCATGAGTTCAAGTTCACCTTGGTTTCTTTCGGTTGCGTACATAGCTTCTGCAGGGGGAAATCCGACAATTCGAATAAGCTCCAAAATATTTTCTAGTTCTAATTCCCACCAGAGTCTATAGGTAAGTATTGAATCTGTTTCAGAATAGTCAGTAAAGGTCTTCAAGGATTCTTTATCGTTTTCTAAAACACCTTTTGCCCATAGTTGTCCAACAGATTCTTTAAGTTCAATTTTAGATGCTCCAAGTAATTTTTGAGCAACATCGCCTAGACCTCTTCGTCCTGAGTCGGTCGTAATTTTGCCTGTCTTTTTTATTATGTCACAAACAACCCGACCTTTCATTCGGTGCGCTCTTATCCTTCCAGAATAACGGAGTGGATCATTATCAAGTAAAGATAGAGGGGTAGTAGAGAGTTTTAACTTCCCTGCACGATCAATGATGTATGGAAAGTCGAACGCATCTACATTATAACCGATCACTATATCTGGTTGAATTTCTCGGAAAAGTGTGAAAAACTCATTTAGCAGTTTTTTCTCTGCTTTATCAGATTCCTCCTTTAAACAAAAAACATGAGTCTTATAATTATCTTGGTTTGTGCCCCAGCATATGGAGATTGCGATAATCCGTCGATTTTTTTCTTTCAACTCATCAATTTCAACTATATTACGATCATCAACTTCAATATCAAGAGCAAGGTATGTGAGTTTCCTGAAACGCAATAGGTCAGTATCTGAAGGATGAATGTGTTTTGTTTGAGATCTGAGGATGTAACCTCCGGCCTTTTCATGATCTTTAATTGCTGAATCGATATGAATAATATTGAGACCTCTTAAACTTGTGTCGATAAGAAAACGTTTGACAAAAGGAATATCAGATTCAAAATGCTCAATATTGTTTTTTTCGAGGAGTTCACGAATTTTGGGTACTTCCCATGGGCGTTTTCCCACAAGTTTTAGAAGTTCAACTGCTTCTCCACCATCATATTTAATCTTAGTAAGCTTTTCAGTTGAAACCAGCCAATCATTGAGTAACTGATTTTCCTTCAAACTATCATACAACAGTCCTTTCTTCTCAAGAGGTATGAAGATGTACGGTAGAAAATCATCAATTTGAAGCAATACAGGAATGCCTTCAGATGTTCTTCCAAAAATTCGCACCAAAGGTTTATCTTCAGCCTTTTCATAATCAATATCTGTCATATAAAGGTCAAAATCTTTCGTTTTCATATTAAACAGCCTCTTGAAACCAAGGAAATGGCTTTGCATGTATTATATGAGCATATACACAAGGATAAAAGCTGTGCTAACCTCAAGTCAAAAATATTTGATATCCCCTCTTGTCATTAATTTATTCTCATTTTCTTTTAAAAAGTCAATTATGATATCACAAACTTGCAAAGATAAAAATAAAAAAAGAAATCTTTCCTGGATATTAAGCCCTGCTTAGAGTTTCAAGAATTTTCTATGACCTGCCAAGGCTTTCAATTAGCATGAACTATGCTTAATAGCCTCGTTTGGACAGGATACGACACAAGTGCAACACTCCGTGCAATCATCGATATTAGTTGGAACAGCTTTTTCATCTATTAATTCATATACCTCGACAGGACAGTTGTCAACGCAATCACCAACACCAGCACACAAGTCATAATCAATTGTAATAGTTACACCTACTTCTTCGCTTTTCCATTCTGGCATATATACCACCCACTCTAATTCAACAGAAACAAATATGTCGCGTATATCTATATATAGCTATTCAGTATCCATATCCCACAAATACACTATCGTTAAAGAGATAGCAGCTTTCGGAATACACCAAGTAAAGTATGGCACTCTCGTCCTGAAATGAATGCCCTTCCGATTATATTTCTGAATATTCTTTCTGCTATCGGACGTTTAGCATCCATAAATCTGATTTTCTCCAATAACTTTGAGAAATACTCAAAGAGTTTATCTTTTTCAATTTGACTTGCTGCCCGAAATCGTGCGTGCTTTCGTCCCTTTTTTAATCGAAAAATAGAATATAAAATAATGGCGGCGGCTTGTGCGATATTTAGTGTTGGGTATTCACTATCTGATGGAATTGTGACAACTACATCACAACTGTTTAGTTCTTCATTAGTAAGTCCTGTTCCCTCTCGCCCAAATATGATTGCTGTCTTTCCACTCAAGTCAATCATCAACTGTAACTCCTCAGGATGAACTGTTACTCTCAGGGGATTGGAGATTCCACTGGCAGCGATTGCTGTTGTTCCAACTACTGCATCAACATCAGTAAGCGCTTCTTCTAGACTTGTAGCGATTTTAATCTCCTTAAGAAGTTCTTTTGCGTGCATTGCGAATCCATACGCAGTCGTAAGTTTGTTTAAATCTAGCTTTGGATTCACTAAATAGAGTTCACGGAAACCAAAATTCTTCATTAGACGACAAATTGAGCCTAGATTTATCTCACCTGTGATTTCGACGATCACAATTCTAATTTGCATGAACTCTCACTTTATATATACTTGGATGACATCCGCATCCTCTAGCGTGTGTGTAAGTCCTACTTGTGCGCCTGAATGTTTTACCGACGTGCCCCAGACCTTAGCATGCTTGAAGTGTTGAAAAAAATCTTTGTGAAGCATTTTCGTTAAATCTTGAACTGTGACGCCTCGCCGAAGCACCATGGGTCTTCTGGCTACACCTTTTTCATCCTTCGTATAGACTCTAATCAAGCCTAGGGAGTGAAATATTCTTGGAGGGAGAGTCTTTACATTTTTCATGCCTTCTTCATTCAAAACGCTAGTGGGTACAATCAACGGGAATCGTTTTGCAATCGAACTGTTTTGCAATCTATCAAAATTCTCCGCAGATCCCTTTACATCACCCTTTGTACAAATAATAATACCATTCAAGTAAATGATGCTTCTATCAAGTGCTTCGGCGATATCTTCAAGTTTAATCTTTCCAGAGATCGTTACAACGGCATTGTGGATTCCGTGCTCAAAGAGAAGCTGCACAACATCCTGTCTTTCATTTTCAAGGTGTATATCGCCTATAATTTGGATCCCGCCTGAACCTGTCTTCTTGATTTCCACCGGGGGAGGAATCTTGTTTAGTTTTATTCCAGTGCTTTCAAATTCATTCAAAATGAGTTTAAGTTGCCTAAGAGGGTCTCTCATTAGATCAATAATCAAAATAATTAGATCCGCATTTCTAACTGCACCAAGGGCTTGTCGTCCCATTACACTTTGGTTAGCATCTTTGAAAATTGCTGGAACTTCGACAGCTTGGATTTGTACGCCTTCGTAGTCAATCATTCCTGGCGTCAACACAGAAGTCGGAACACCGATCTCAGGCTTAGCTGATGTCAAAGCGGCAAGCATTGAACTTTTACCAGAGGAAGCTAATCCGACTAATACTACTTGAGCATCGCCTTCTTTTTTTAAATGAAATTGAACACCTGTACCTTTCCTTCTGAGACGAGCTTCTTCTGATTCTGCTTTTAGTTTTGAAAGTTTTGTTCTAAGTTGCGCTCGAAGTTTTTCTGTACCCTTGTGATCGGGAATAAGTGATAAATACTCCTGTAAAGTGCGAATTTTTTCAGGCAATGTTTCTGCGTTTTCATACTTCTCTTTTGCTTGCATTGCTTCGTGGCTTAAGTTTATCGGCATTTCAACCAGCAGGCTTGTATTCAATTGGTGAGTAATCTCATTTTATTATTTGAAAAATAACTTACTTCTCAAAAATTTCTTAGAAGATATCTTTAGTTTCTTATAGGCTAAAGAAAATTTAACATCTTGGTATTAGAGCGAGATTATTACCTTATCAGCCTTTTTCCCAGAAATATATTCGATATCAATTCTTCCAATTCCAATTCTTGCTACTGATTTGTCTGTGATCTGTTCAGCCATTAACTTCACTGGGTTGTCGTCCAACGCTCTGATCATAACTTTCAGAGCATGCTCTTTCTCTTCTTTATCTTCGATGAACGTTATTGTGCCCTTAAACTGTGTTGTTGCATAGAGATGGTCGCATGCACCTTGAACATAACCTTTGTCTAGTAACGCTTGCCCCCAAACCACATTATTGCTGTTGAGAATATCGATCTTTTTTCCTTCTCTAGCACAGTGGAAGTAGATACAGTGACGATCTCTGTCATAACCGTGACTAAGTGTCACAAGGTATGGTTCATTATCTTTGCACATCGCGATAGTGATGTATTGAGTTGTTTCAAGAATTTTGATCATCTCATCTGTGTCAGTGATCTCTTTCTCTTTTCTTCTAATGCCTCTCATTAAATAAGACCTCTTTTAGACAATTTAGATTGTCAATTTGAATTATGAATTCTCAAGTATCACTCAGATTCCATAAAAGGATATCTATAGTCAGTTGGAGGCAGAAAGTTCTCCTTGATGGTTCTAGCACTAACCCATCTTATGAGATTTAACCAACTGCCTGCTTTATCGTTCGTACCAGATGCACGGGCACCACCGAAAGGTTGCTGTCCAACTACAGCCCCTGTGGGTTTATCGTTGATATAGAAGTTTCCAGCTGCATTTCTAAGGATTTTTATGGCTAAAACGATCGCCTTTCGATCCTGAGCGAATATAGACCCTGTAAGCCCATATGGGGAAGTCTGATCGCATAAATGCAATGTGTTTTCATACTTATCTGCAGGATAGACATAAACGGTCATTACAGGACCAAAGATTTCCTCACACATCATTAAGTGTCCAGGATCCTCTGTGCGAATGATCGTTGGTTCAATGAAATAGCCCTTAGCATCGTCAGAATTGCCACCAACTACAAACTCCATACCTGCATTCTTTGCGGCGTCAATATACCTCTTAATGTTATCAAACGACGCTTTGTCAATTACAGCATTGATAAAATTCGAAAAATCTTCCACACCACCCATTTTCATGCTTTTTATTCCTTCGACTAACATGGGCTTTATTTTTTCCCAGAGAGTGTCAGGAATGTAAGCACGGGACGATGCACTGCATTTCTGACCGGAATACTCGAAAGATCCTCGAAGGATTGCCACAGCTAGTGCTTTGATATCAGCACTTTCATGAGCGAAAATGAAATCTTTGCCACCTGTTTCACCAACGATTCGTGGATATATATTGTAATTGGCAATATTCTCTCCGACAGTTCTCCACATACTTTGAAAAGTGCTAGTACTCCCAGTGAAGTGGATACCCGCTAGATGAGGGTCCTCCAAAATAATTGAACCTACTCCTGTTCTGCTTTTGAAAGGAACGAAGTTGATGACTCCTCCGGGTAGTCCTGCTTCTTCCAATATTTCCATGAAGAAATAAGCTGAATATATCGAAGTAGAGGCGGGTTTGAACAAGACCACATTGCCCATGATAGCAGGGGCTGTAGGTAAGTTGCCAGTAATCGAAGTAAAGTTGAAGGGAGTTACAGCAAAGATGAAACCTTCTAAGGGGCGGTATTCCATCCGATTCCATTGATTTCTAGCTGAAAATGGCTGTTCATTGTAAATTTGCCACATAAAATATGTGTTGAATCGAAGAAAGTCAACTAACTCACAGGCGGAATCAATTTCTGCCTGAAATACGTTTTTACTTTGTCCAAGCATTGTAGCAGCATTAAGTAACATGCGATGTGGACCTGCAAGCAGATCTGCAGCTTTCAAGAAAATAGCGGCTCTATCCTCCCAAGACCATTCACTCCATTCTTTCCAAGTCTCTATAGC
>NZ_JAHPYX010000123.1:0-9770 GCF_019058535.1 Candidatus Borrarchaeum sp. | reverse complement strand
GAATTCGTTATTGGATAATACCCGATACACTAATTGGAGCATTATTATTAATTGCCATGGGGATTTTACTTATAGTGATCGCTATAATATTCGCATCTCAGTTCTAACTAACCTCATGATATTGTGAGAGGATTTTTACCTTTGACGGGCAGTCAAAGTCCTATCCACTGCTCAAAAGAAGAATAAATTTCTTGATAGAGAGATGTAAGATCTTCTTCTCTTACTTCAATTCCTAATGTCTCAAGGACGGTTGTATCCAAATCCAGCCTTATTTTATACGACTCGTTTTCAACATTGTACTGATGTGGTATTCTGCCTAATTCGATTTTCTTAAAACTATCGAAAACCTGTGCCAGTTTTTCCAAGCATTCTTTGGATATTTCATCCACGTTCAAGACTGAAAGTGTCCTCCAATGTCCCATCACCAAACTTGTCCAAGCTCCTTCTGTCTCTTGTCTATTTGAAAGAACTGTCAGAATACCCCAAGTTGTATTAAGCCATAAACAAAGAGCTTTTAGTTTATTGGGGTTCTCATTCTTGAGATTTATCGCAAAAAACATATTTCCTAAAGTTTTTTCCTTGGAAAGTAGTGAAATTACGTGAGTTGTATCCCACCGGATTCTATCGGGTACTAATAAATGCCCTGCTTTTTGTTGAAATATCCTTTCTCCTCTCTTAGTTGGGAGTGCATATTGGTTTGGTGATAGGCTCATCTTTTTTCTATTCTCTTCTCCTCCTCCGAGTAAAATTCTTAAGGCACCAGAAACCTTATTGCCTACTTTGTTGAAATTGTTCCCGAGTTCACAACGATTTATTCCGATCGTTGAAATTAGTTCATCTAACTTGGTTATAGGGAACTTTCTTACTGTTTCACCGACTCTAATCTCCCCTTTCAGTAATTGGTTTAATATCTTCAAGATTTTCAGGTTTGGTAGGGATACAAATCTTCCCCAATTATCTAAATTATCTATAAGTTCTTCTCTTCCAATATTTATAACAAAAGCAGAAGCACCATCAATTTCCACATAGGATTTTCCTTGAAAGATTTTTTTGGTAAGAGATGTTGCTACTATATCGGTTTCTGGTTTGCTCAGCAGCATGACAAATTTAGTTTTTTCCTCGTCTATATGCTCATTTTTCTTGGTAGCTATCAAAAGACACTCGCTAAGGTCTGTTGACTCTGAAAAATTGTATCCCATTTCTGGGTCATAACTTACAACGATTGTTTCTACATGATAGTCTGAGGCTAACAAAGTTCTCGCCAGAAACCAGGTAATACCCGAAAGAAAGCTCTTAGGAAGTACGAATCCGATTGTGCCATTGACTTTAGTGTATTTGTGAGCGAGATAAAGGAATGGAAGAGGCTCTCCTGCAGGCCAAATCTTTCTATAAGGTGAGGATCTATCGGCTAGCAGTCTTTCCAGAGGATGTACTTCCAAAAATTTTAGTGCGTTGGTCTCCAGAACTCTCTTTATTTCTTCCCGGCTTAAATACTGATAATCTTTCTTGATTTTTTCTAGGATTTTTTTATCAGTCATAAAACCGAATAGACCTTCGACTTTTCGTCCTTTTCTTTTTCTCTCACTTGTACCAGTAAAAGGAGGATTCATAACTACTAGGTCGAAAGGCTCGATGTAGACATGTTCTTTTTCCTCTTGCATCTCACACTTTTTAATTATATTCTTCTCAAGCCTAGGAGATGATCTAGCAAACTCTAGTGATCCTAAAGATACTATTTCTCTACCTGATTCTTTCCTAATACCTAAAGGTATCGTATAGGATTTAAAATCTTCTAATGGAATTTCAGGACAGTGTAATGCTAGTGTAAGACGTGCTATCTGGGTAGCATACTTTAAAACATCGAAAGCATAACAATTTTTAATGAATGCTTTGTGAAACTCTTCATTAATCTCTTTTGGCGTTTTACTAGTATGAGTTTTCAATAAATATGAATCATATTTAGATCTAGTAACATTATACGCTGCTGTTAGAAGTGTACCACTTCCACATGCAAAATCACATATTCTAGGAAGTTTTAATTTTCCTTCTTCCTCTACTGGATTTGGATTTATAAGGCTTAGAAGAAGATAAGCGGATGGAACCTGAGTAAAAAATACAGCCAATCCCTTTTTAATCGCCCAATCTCCTACAATATCATGGTAAATTTTTCCTGCAAAATCTCTTCTGAATAAATATCTTTTTGATGAAAGTTTCACGGCTAATTTTATTAAATCATTGAACAGTTCTTCAATTGAAGGAACTGCTCTAAGTATTGCTTTGGTTATAGTAAAAATAGGTTCAGCTTTTTTATTCAAAATCAATTCTATAGCTTGTTCAATTGCTGCTCTTCCTCCAACATCTCTCATAATAGTGAGAAGTCCTTCTATATTATACTCATATCGAATGCTCTCGTAGTAGATACTGCTTAAAAGGAGTGCTAGTCCAGCCTGAGCAAATAGGGCATCCTTAATTATGTGTGGATCTCCAATGGAGAACCCATATATCTTTAAAAAAACATCAGAAAGATTTTTTGCACTATTATCAGAATCGGGATACGTTGAAACGGTCCTAACAAAGTCTCTAATGAATTGATGGATTTCTTCTTCTGTCTTGTCCTTAAAAATCTGTTTCAAAATTCTTCGCCTTTATCAATTTAAAAGAACTCAGTCATTCTAGTTATAACTATCGAAGGCGATTTAAGTCTACCTTTTATCTACGAGAAGATCCCTTCCGAAAGGTGGGAGTTTAATTTGGACTCAATTTTCCACTTTAGTACTAAGTTCCTGCTCTTTGGCTTCACGCATTAGTTGTTTAGGACCCCAAATTAATACTATTGCAATAATGGATGCGATAAGGACAACCAAGTAAAAGAGACTACCTGCTGCGGTTTCCAGGGCTGGAAACATGATAACGGCTAAAATGAACATGGCATGATTAATGAGTGTAACTAGAACGCTCCCACCCGTATTATTAAACAACCAAGTGAATACAATGGTTATCAAGATATTTGAAAGCAGGAAACCCCAAAAGATTTCATAAATGATCTCATCACTTAACCAGAACATATAAGGGATATGCCAAATCACCCACATCAATCCTAAAATGATACTGGATATAAGGGCATTAAACCGGGCTTGAAGTCGATCGAGTGCATAGCCTCTCCAGCCAAATTCTTCTTGTAGTGGTCCCTGAAATAGGAGGATCAGAACAAAGGAAGAAACAATTAATAAAGGATTAGCTACCCAGAACAACGTAGGTATCTGCTCTCCTGCAAGAAATGCCACTAGAAGACCTCCTCCCATGATAGCAGGCCAGAACAAGATAGTGGGGATCCACCATACTTTAGGGAAGCGAAAATCGATCCCTCGTTTCAAGAGTTTGATTACTCCTTCTTTTCTTGCGTTCCAATAAGTGAGCACCACCGCCGCAATAAGCGGTCCCCATGCAGCAGGATTGTTCGGGCTCAAGAGAAAGTCGGTAAAAATGGAAGAGCCCAGTCGTCCCTGCATAGCCAAGATTTCAGATATCCAAAAAAACCAAGTAAAGGCGATTGTAATTATATAGTATAACACTAAATTTCGATCCTCAGGCTGAGAAATCCGTTTCATTTGAACCCCCACTAGGATTTATGCCTCATTGATATGTGCTTCTGGATATATAATAGTTGCGAAAGTTTTCGTAAAATACCTCTCGCTATTTGACTTTGCATAAATCACTAATTGGTGAGCAGTTATCAAACTATCTACTTATAATTCCATTATTAATTGAAATGGCGAGGATAAAGATAAGAAGAATTAAATACTTTTCTTCCCTACCCGACAGAACTTTTAATTAACGGATGACACAATAAATGGCTATTGTATCATTTTAGTATATTGTAAACCAATAAAATGCTGTTTCTCGTAAATAAAACCCTATAAGAGAATAAAAGACTTATATAAATAATTTTTACTCTTTATAGTGGATTAGTTGATTCTTGTTCTTCTAACACCCGCATCTTTCTATTTATTTCTATAAGATGTTTTCTTACTTGGTTATATTGAAGAATATATCTGTTTAAGCGCTCTATTTGTTCAATTTTTTTGGCTTTTCCCCATCTCAAGGCTTCTCTTGTGTCGAATGCATGAAGGATATCTTCGATTGTTTTTTCAAATTTTATTTTTTCCATTTTTAGATGAGCCAATTTCATATATAGTTTTTTCAAGTCTTTTTGAACCATTTCGGCACTGGGCAATGGCATGATTTCAGTCATAATATCTCACCGAAGGAGAACCCGCCCGGGATGGGCGGGCAAAAAGTCAAACACATCTCTTATACTAAAGTGCGAGTTTCTTGGGGGGTAGAAGCAACAATTTAAAATAATATATAAAGTCCACACGTTTTGACAAAGAACCATTACATTTAAAAATAAAAAAGATCTCTGTGAGAATATGATTGCCCTAGATGAGTTCTTGAATACACTTAAGCAGCAAGGGTTTAGCATTGCTTCAGGTGTTCCATGTTCTTATTTTAAAGACTTGCTTACAGCTTTTGAAGTTGGCAAAGAGATCAGATACGTACCTGCAACACGTGAAGACGAAGCAATTGGCGTAATTTGCGGTGCCCATTTTGGTGGAAAAAAAGGCATGGTAATAATGCAGAACTCAGGATTTGCGGTTATTGGAGATGCATTAACTTCTCTCGCACAACTTTATGAAATCCCTATTCTCTTACTTGTTAGTTGGAGAGGATTAGAACCTGATAAGGACTTTCCAGAGCACTCAATTATGGGAGAAGTTACTGAAGATGCTTTAAGAGCATATCGTGTCCCTTATTGGGAATTAAAGGAAGAAAATTGGCAAAGTACACTTGAAAATGCAATAAATAAAATGAATGTTACAATGAGACCGGTTTGCCTACTCGTAACGAAGGGGGTGCTAAGCAAAAAATGAAGGGACACGAGATAATCGAATTATTAGGAACTTTTCTTCAAGGTAATGAACTGATAGTAGGTTCAAATGGAAATATTAGTAGACAAGTATTTCATTGTTTACCTAGGCCACAGGTTTATCTCAGAGGAAGTATGGGGCTACCGATGGCAGTAGGTTTGGGTTTAGCAATTTCGCAGCCTGATAGAAAGGTTATTGTTATTACAGGCGATGGCAATTTCTTGATGGGCCTCGGATCTATGTCAACTGTCTCCAGTTTAAAGCCTTCAAACCTAAAAATCTTGATAATTGATAATGAACTGTATGCAACAACAGGCGGGCAACCAACCGTTTCTTCTGTTATCAATTATGAAACTATGATACGTGGTATAGGTGTAGAAACTACTGTATCTATTCAGAGTAATGATAATAAAACAGTTATTCAGGAAAAATTGAATTGGCTTTTGAAAGGAAATGGTTTACAGATATTACATGTAAAAGTACAACCAGGTGATCCTCCTTTCGAAAACATTCCTTGGCATCCAAAAAAGATCAAAAATGAATTTATGAGTCGAATTTCAACTTAAATATAGTTGTTGAAAAAACGAAAAAGAGAAATTATAGTTTTGATCCGCAATAAGGACAGAAAGTAGTCTCCGCGTCGATTTCTGAGGCACAGTTTGGACAAATTATTTCAGATGGCACTTTTTCCATTACTTCTAGTAACTCAGTTTCACCATCAGTATCAGCTGTTGTTATAATTGGCGTAGGTTGCAGAGTTGAGAGTTCCTCATCATCTTCATAGTCTTCTAAATCTGAAGGTTTAGTAACTGCTCCTACTACAGTCAAAATTACTCCAGCAAAGACAATGGCAACGCCAACGAAATTTAATGTGTAATCAGGCCTATAACGAATTATCTCTCTAGTTTCAAGAGATGTCCAATATTCAGTAACCTTTAGATCGTATGCCACAGAATGAGTATTCTCATTTAAGATCACGACATAGTAATAGTCATCATTGGGGATGGTAACAGTTGCTTCAGCGCTAGTAACATCAAGTGCAGCCCAAATACCAGAATGCGACTGAGAGCTTGTAAATTTATAGTATTCGTCTTCGTTTTCAACCCAAATTGAAAGGTCGCTCACAGCACTAAATTCTATTTTTAATTGTTCTCCTGCATCAAAATCCCTATAGTATGCATAATAGTCATTATTTGAAATTTTACTAGCTTCATTTACTATTACCGTAGAATTTTGCGCCGAATAGGTTTCATAATCTGTATAAGGGACTTGTCGTGTGCCAAAAGCAGCTAATAATATCCCGACAGTTAAGACAACAACACCAATAACAAAAAGTGGTTTCTTCACTCGTTTCCCTTCTTTTATTCTTTGTAGATTTTTTTTCGAAATTGTGCCAGTTTTTTTCATAATCGATAAGTTTAAAGAATGGCTCTTGGACACCATTTGTATACAATGTTTTTTAAATATTTTTTCTAGGCAATACAAAGAGAGGCGAAAAGACAAATGGAGAGAGATAACGCCCCCGATTCTTGTTTCGAAGTGTCATTCGAAATTGCAAATAAGGTAGGTGGAATTTACCAAGTTATTGCAAGTAAAGCAAAGTATATGAAATTAGTATATGGTTCAGAAAACTATTATGGCATTGGTTTTTATAACCCTGCTCATGTAAGTGAAGATTTTATTGACATGACACCTCCTAGAGAATTTGAATGGTTATTTCGCAAGTTAGGAGATGCAGGGATAAAAGTATATTTTGGCAGATGGGTAGCTGGAGATGAAAGTTTCGTATTTTTAATAGATTCAAGAGATTTTATGAATCGAATGGTTATAAAGCCAGATGGGCAGACAGTGAGGCAGGTTGACGATATAAAGGGGTTATTCTGGGAGAAATACAAAATAGACTCACTAATGATGGGATTCGATTACGATGAGCCAATTGCATGGTCTTGGGCCACAGGAATGCTTATAGAGGGGGTACTTACTGCACCTCAGTTTGCTTCTAAGAGGGTTGTCGCACATTTTCACGAATGGTTAGCGGGCGCAGGACTTCTTTACCTTAAGTTACAAGGTACAAAGATCGGTAAAATTTTCACTACTCATGCAACTATGCTAGGAAGAAAAAAGGCAGAAGCCGGTCATGATCTGATTAAGGAAATTGATGAAGGACTTGGGCAAGACAAAGCAATGATGGCGGATCAAGGGCAAGCATTTCAATTCAAACTCGAAGGCAAGCATCTGATGGAACAAGTCTGTTGCCGAGAAGCTGATGTACTTACAACAGTAAGTGAAATTACAGCAAAAGAAATTCGATACATTCACGGAGTAGATCAAATGATGATTACTCCAAATGGTTTAGATTTCTCGACCTTTTTAAAAGGTGAAGATTGCAGAAGACGACGAATGAGAACGCGACCTAAAATTATACGGTTTATAGAAGCATTTTTCGCGCCTTGGTATAATGTAAAAACTGAAAATTCGCTTATTGTCCATCTTTCTGGTCGATATGAATTTAGTAATAAAGGGATAGACATTTTCATTCAATCATTGTCTAACTTAAATGAGTTCTTAAAAAGTAAGGAATCAGATAGAAATGTATTTGCTTTTATTTGGGTGCCAGCGGCTGTTCTTAATCCAAGAGAAGACATTGAAAAAGCTGTGAGTCATTACTCGATGGTAGCTGATAAAATAGCTCCTTTTTTATTTAAAATAGAAGATGAAGTAATTCATGGACTTTATAATGGTACATTAGAGGGGGTCTTCAGTAAGAATCTCAAAGACTTTTTCGCAGATGATTTTACACAAACAATTAATGATTTTGAAAATGCAAAAGAGCAAATAACGGGAAGAATTGGTTCACTCCCAATTTGCACACATAACATGCTAGTTCCAAATGACGCAATAATCACTGCAGCGAATGCCGTGAACCTTAGAAATGAGGAAAGGGATAGAGTTAAAGTTATTTTTATGCCAATATATCTTTCTAGAAAAGATGGTTTTCTAAATTTGGATTATTTTGATGCAATTTCAGCAACAGATGTGGGTATTTATCCCTCGATATATGAACCATTTGGTTATACGCCGCTAGAGGCAGCAAGTAGGTGCGTTATTGCTGTTACTACCGACTTAACAGGCTATGGATACAGCTTGCTTGGAATTCAATCTAATAGAGAACAAAAAAACCTAGGCATCAAGATTCTTAGGCGACACAATAGATCAAATCAAGAAATAGTTGATGATTTATGGAAGATGTTATATGATATTTCTCAGTTATCTCAAGAGGAACTCGAAAAATTGAAGCAAAATGCAAGGGAACTTGCCAAAAAAAGTGACTGGTCACATCTAATAAAAGCCTATATTGATGCCCATATTACAGCATGGGAAAGATGCTAAAATGAAATAGAAAAAATAACCCATTCTTTAAATGAGATAAGATATTTCAACAAATGATTTAATGCAAAACAAATAAGATCTACATTAGAATATTTGCTGAAACCTAATGTGAAATATTTTAAGCAACGGGGACGACTTCACTGACCCCGGGCACTCTCTTTTTTAACTCTGCTTCAATATAGTTCTTGACTGTCATCTTTTTAGGGATGCTTAAGTTTAATAAACATCCTGACTAAAAGGACAGCCAGCACATGCACCCATTAGACGGACTAACACCTTACTTCCCTGAACATCAACTAGTTCAACATCTCCTCCATCATTACGCAAAGGTCCTCGTAATTCATTTATCGCTTTTTCAACTTCTTCTCGCATTTTCATTTTTCCTCCTTACGATTTGTAACATGATAAAAAGTTTGAATATAATAAGTTTTCGAAAAGCACATAGTACGACGGATGTGAACTACCACCCAACAAGTAGGGTGGCTTCCTGAATCATCCATTCCCCAGCGGGACATGTCAACCAGGCTCTACGGGCAGTTCCTGCCCTGATGATGATGAGCGTGCTTCTATATAGTGGGTTGATCGGTGTAACACCGTGATGGCTGAATTATGATCTCTCGCTAACACCAGTCCACAGTAAGGGCAACTGTGGATTCGTGTTGCCAGGGTTTTCGGCACCAGCTTCCCGCACTGGCTACACAGTTGTGTGGTATTATAGGCACTCACATATTCTACTACAGTACCAGCTTCCTCCGCTTTGTACTCGGTAAAACACATGAGTTGCCCCCAGCCGGCGTCACTAATCGACTTGGCGAGATGATGGTTTTTCACCATGTTGGTAATGGTAAGATTCTCATAGACGATGAGGTCATAGGCATCGACCAGTTTCCGACTGAGCTTGTGATGAAAGTCATTCCGTTGGTTGCGGATCTTCCGGTGCACCTGTGCCACCTTCCTGTTCTGTTTATGACGATTATGTGACCCTTTCTGCTTCCTATCTTTCCTTCGCTGTTCTTTGGCTAATTTCTTCTCCGATTTTCTGAACCAGCGTGGGTTAGCTATTGTTTCTCCATTATTTAACGTCAGTAAACTCTTAAGCCCCACATCCACACCTATCGCGCTCTTTATGGCTCTTTGCTGAGTTCCAGGAGCAGGATCAGGAAGTGCTACTGCAAAACAGGCATACCAGTGGTCAATATCGCGTGTAATGGTACAGGTCTTGATCACGCCTTCAGAAGGGATAGGACGGTGTAATTTAATCGTGATATCTCCAATTTTCGAGAGCCGAAGTTTCTTGTTGTGGTAATCGAGGGCGAACCCACTTTGTGGGTAGGTGAAGGAATCATACCGGTATTTCCCTTTAAAGCGTGGGTAGCCAGCGTGTTCCCCCTTTTTAATTCGCCGAAAAAAATTCTTAAAGGTCTTATCCAGTCTTCTAAGCACGTCTTGTAG
>NZ_JAHPYX010000122.1:0-2732 GCF_019058535.1 Candidatus Borrarchaeum sp. | reverse complement strand
GTTAAATTCTTTTCTTCACCTGTAAGCCCTCCAATGGGATTGGCGTGGGAGGGAGAAGACCTGGGGAACGCCGCGTCTCATACTAATCGAATTTATAAACTCAATCCGTCTACTGGTAGAACAGTCCGCACCTTTGAGTCTCCAGGAAGACAACCAATGGGATTGGCGTGGGATGGACAGTACCTGTGGAATGCAGTGTTGAACTCAGATGCTACAATTTACAAGTTAAATCCATCTACTGGTGCTGTAGTCTTCTCCTTCAATCATCCAGGAAATCTGCCAGGTAGCTTGGCGTGGGATGGACAGTACCTGTGGAACGTAGGGTTTAACTCAACTTCAATTGAACATATGATTTACAAGTTAAATCCATCTACCGGCGAGATAATTGACTCCTTCGGTTATCCAGTCGAGAACGGGAATCCAATGGGATTAACGTGGGATGGACAATACTTGTGGTGCGCTGATTCTAATGGTACAATTTACAAACTTGATGTACAACAAGTGCAACCCTCCTGTCTGGGCACGCTCGCAATCAGTATTATTTTGCCTGTTACCTTAATTGTCATCAGTGTATTGAGAAAACGCGAATAAAACCTACTATGGTGCGAGGCACACTCGATCCAATAGTGGTTGATTCTACCTGAAACACGTTGGAAAACCCTATTTTCAGGTAGAATGAAACGCCTATTTTCAGGTAAAACAAAAAAATTGAAGTTTAACAACATTAACGATCTAGTTGTTCCGTCAAGTCTTCAACGACCATTTCATCATCGATAAATAGTGCTGTCGTGGTTGTTGCCTTCAATATAGTTTCTTTGTCGAATTTGAGTTCTACCTCTTTATCTGATTCGATAGGCTTGAATAGACCACAGGCGGAACAGTACCAGCCGCGAAGTTTTTCTCCATGAATATCAGTGAGAACAAAGCGCATAGGAATGTTACAATTTTCACAGTTTGGTCTGTCAGTCATTGTATCACCGTAATAAATTACATAAAAGATCGATCTCGAACATCAATAACTTTTTCCAAAAAACTCATAGTTCTGGTATATTGCAATTTCCTCTATTTTTATTGTAGAGAATAAATGCGTACGTAGATTGTATAACCTTCTGTTATTGGCACATAATTATTCTCCAGAAACTCTAGAAAAACATCATACGTCTCATATTCTCCAAACAATCTTCCGGTGACAACAACAACTCTAACATCAAATGCATAACATGCTTCAATGAACATTTCTCCAGTAAGTTCGCCAAGGAGTGTTCGATCTATTGAAACTTCGGCAAACGGGCTTCTCCTTAATGACCAAAAATTGATTTTCAAATTATCAACCAGAACATAATCATCGGGGGAAGTGTTTGCTTTAATCCATTCAACAGTTTTCTTCTCACTTTCAGAACGAGGAAAGTATGAAATATAGGTTGTCGCAATTAGAACAATAAAGAGTACCGCAATGATTGCTTTTATTCCATCTTGGTCAAAAATGTTTCTCAGGCGTTTCCAAATCTGGTAAGGAAAGGAAAGTGCATTTTTTACTTGATCGTTAATTCTACCATCGGAATAGTGCCCTTCTTTGATTAACATAACGATGAAGGCAATTAACGCGATTGAGGTTGCTACAAGAGCGATTTGTGCCGCAACATGACTAAAATAGGTTGCTCTTGGGATGTAAAGATTAAAATAACGATAAATCTTGTAGAATAATAAATTTAGAACTATGATACCATTTAAAATTATTAATTCTGTTTTTGAAGCTAACGATTTCAAATCCGGAAAGGGAAAGAGACCGCAGACCATGGACATCCATAAAATGAGTGCGAGGTAGTAATTAGGATATTGTCGTGGAGAAAGGAAAAATATGGCGAAGATCATAACAAGAATGCAAATGATTAACCCCCTTCCATAGGGTCTTCGTATCGCGAAAAAAACGCTTAGAGCAAAGAAAACGAAGAAATAGGCATTTCCTAAGATTAAATATTCCACCGGATAAATCCAACGCTCTCCTGGGGATGGAGGTTTCGCAAAATGCTGCCCCAGGACTTGCTTTGTAAACTCGTCACCGATTAGTAAGTAAAAGGGCGAACACACAACTAATAGAGGAATAATGAACCCGAGAATTAAGAAACCAACATTTCTCACCTGATCGGTAATTCTAACATCGGAATGCCGCCCTTCTATGACTAAAATGGCGATAAAGGCAAACAGTATTGGTGCCACTATAATTTTGATCAGTACTCCAATGCCTACAAAAAGACCTGCTAAAATTAAGCTGTTTCTTTGTGCAATGAAGTCCATTTTTTGATCATCATTGCCCATGATTAGCGGTGTTAGAAAATAGTAACCTATGACGCAGAACGTCATGGCGAGATGATCATTTTGCATCCTCATACCATACACAACGGACCAAGGAGCAACTGCATAGACCAAACTTCCGAGCAATCCTGTTTTGTAATCAAGACGTTTTCCTGTTAAATAGATCATAAAACTCGTGAACGTCGTGAAAAACACCATGAATAACCTTCCTTGGACGACACCAACCCCGAATATCAAAAAAACAAAGGCAAAGATAAGGGGGGTAAGAGGCGCTTGCGGATGATTGAAATCACGGTAAGGCATATCGCCCTCAATGATCCTCCAAGCAGCCATACCGTAAGTAGCCTCACGGAAAAAAGGGAAAACACCGATTATGACACCGTAAACCCTCAACACAAAAGCAGAGGCTAGTATAAGTG
>NZ_JAHPYX010000121.1:0-8612 GCF_019058535.1 Candidatus Borrarchaeum sp. | reverse complement strand
TCCTATAATGGTGTCGCTGAAAGATAATGGAAAAGCACGGCTCATAGCACTATCTTTAATGCTATTCATACCAGGAGCCTTCATTCCTCTAATCCAACAGTCATCTCTACCTCCAGAAATAGTTCCGTTTCACCTGTTAGAAATTCTAGCAGATTCTTTAGTTTATGGCTTTGCTTTATCTCGAATTCTAAGTAAACCCTAGGCACTAAATTGACATGTAACTTTTGTGGTGGGAAGCCCCATCTGCCAAGGTGAGGTAATTCACTTCTAGAATTTCTGTCAGTGTGTGAACGACATTTTTCGTCCCGTAGCCGTCATCTTTCCCTTTCATATTGCCTTTTAAAAAAATCTCTTGAACTACCACCAGAGTTTCTATTCAAAAACTTCTTTTGCAAGTTCTGTCATATCATATATTATAATCAAAAGCGAGCGGGTGAAATGATAGTCAAAAAAGCGATTTCATTCTTAAGTGAACTGGGTAAAACAGTACTCTCTAATGGAATAACATCTGTAAACGTACTTTTAATAAAATAAACGAACTAATGGTGTATAGTTCAGATGAAGTCAGGTTTAAAGATCATCTTAAAAGCGCTCTAAAAACTCACGATATTTTAAAGAAAGAAAGCATAATGAAGTTTAAAGATAAGTTACTTTTAAAGAACGGAATGGAAAAAGACTCCGATAGTATTTGTTGCCCAAACTGTGGATTAGCCCTTCCCCAATATTACATATTTTGTATCTGCTGTGGGACACAATTATTTGATGATATTTTTGACTCAACTTCTAATAAATCGATTAACACTTTCCAAAATTCAATTTTTAATCTTTTGGATGTTTCGACTTTACTGCATAATCTTAAATTGCTACTATTTCCATACAAAAGATTTGATAAATGCCTATTATCACTAACTGGATTGGACAACCGAGTCTAATTGAGTTTTCAACCATTGCCATGTTTGCGGATCGATAATGTCCTCATTAAAAAGTTCCTCAAGCCCATCTTGAATTCTCTCCTTCACATCTTTCTTAGTTAATAGATTATTCTCTGTACAAACGAGTTCAACGCTATTACGAAATTGTTCACTTCTTGTAATTTTACCTTCAACTTTTGTTTTGAAAAGAAATTGCAACGCAGTTGGTGTGAAAATCGATAAATTCGTAACTATTTTTTCACCGTTATATTCCTCTGATGGGCTAAGGATAAGTGGAGGTATTACCGCATATCTGGGTTTAAATCCTTTAACATATTTTACAAAATAAAATGGTAGACCAATTTGCGTAGTTTCCTGAGTTGGAAGATCTTTTACAACAAATTTTTCGGGCTGTTTTTCTTCACTTGTTGTTTTATTCGAATATTCTGCTATGATATTGGATAATTCTTTTTGTTTATCTTCGACTGTACGTATGAAAGTATTAAGTTGGACAAATTTCTCTTTATTTGATTCTAAAAGACTGATTGTCTGCGATTTTCCATTTTGTACTATTCCGAAAAGCTCTTCTTGCTCTTTTATTCGTAAATCGCACTCCTTTTTGTAAATGTCAATTTGTTTTTGTAGATCTTCAACTGCTGTCAATCCTTCATCTCTTAATGATTTTTCAAGTGTTTCTGACTGTTCATCATAATTAACTTGAAGACTGATAATTTTTTGATCCATTTCTTTTTTTAATTTGGTTAATTGATCTTGATACGCTTTTCTAATCTGTAGACCGAGTGAAATTGTTTTTTGTTGGAATTCAAGAATTTTTTCTTCAATTGACTCAGAAATGTTACTCCATGCCTTCCTAAAGTCAATAATGTTTTCACTAAATGCATCAAATTCTTTAGGGAACATTGATGCTACTTGAAAGATTATATCTGGCTGTAATTTGTAGCTTTTAACTGTTTTATACGAGGCTGTACGTTCTATAAATGGAATAGCTTCTTTTAGAAGTGATGGTTGATGGAGTGCGTGTACTGTAAACTTTCGAACCGAAAGATTTGCGAGAAGGTTTTTAATTCTGTCAAGACTTATAGTAGCATTCTTTAACTCAGTAACATTCAATATACTCTTGATTTCATCTGACGCAGGAATTTGTGTTATTAAAAACTCATTGGATACAATTTTGAATCCATCAAGAAGGAATGAGCCCCCTTTGTAAGGTATGATATACATAGGCCATTGAACTTTTGAAATCGATTCTAGTGATTCATCGGACGATCGCAGCTGTTCAGATAGTGTAAAAACAGTTGCCAATTCAATATCTTGAGTAAGAACTTCATTTGTATCTGTATTAAGCATATATGGTATCGTATTCTCTTCAATGTATGAAAAAGGTTCAGCCACAACTAATGGAAGTGGTCTAGTCACTACAGGAGATGTTATTGGAGAAACAGTTGGAGAAACAGTTGGAGAAACAGTTGCTGTAGCACTTATTTCGACTTCAGCGGGAGTAGGTGCCGTCACTACCGGTTTTTTCTTTGTCTCTGCTATTTCAATCATTTTAGTTGCAATATTTCTAAAAATGGTCTCGATATTTCGCCCATCTTTTGCAGAACACTCAAAATAGTCTGCATTCATTTGTTTAGCGTATGACTCACCTTCGTCTGAATAAACTCGTCTAAATTGATCTGCAAGATCTAATTTATTACCAACTATAATCCATGGCACTTTTCCGCAATATTTCACAACTTCATCAAACCATTTTGGAAGTCCAAGGAAACTGTCTCGGCTGGTTATATCATACATAATGATCGCGCCGCTAGCACCACGATAATATAAAGGTCGGACATTTGCGAATCTTTCTTGGCCTCCTGTATCCCATATCTGAAGCTTGATTTTTTTACCTTCAAGGGTTATAATCTTCACTCTGAAGTCGACACCAATGGTCATCTTATAAGAATCAGCGAACGTGCCTGTCGCATATCGTATAGTGGCTGCGGTTTTTCCTACAGCCCCATCTCCTACGACGATGCACTTGAAGAGGAAATCGAAACTCATTTAATTACACAACTTTTCAAATCAATATTTTTTAATAGTATCAAGCTTGTGCTTTAAAAATTTTCTAAAACTTTGAAAAAGATAACAACGCCTAAAACAAAGGACATTATAATCATTCAAAGTGTGGAAATGTGAGTTACTAGTTGAGATGCCAGTTCTTCAATTTCATTTCTAGTTTTTAATGCACTTACACCAGGACCCTGTATTTTTGAAGAGACTGCAGCTGTTGCAAACGCTCCACTTCTAATTGCATCTTTAGTTTTTGAGAATTCAAGAGCAAAAGCAGAAATATATACATCTCCTGCACCTGTGACATCCACTGCATTACTGCATTTGATTGAGGGAATGTGGAAGAATTCTCCTTTGTATTGGATATATGAGCCTTTACTTCCTTCAGTTATAATAACAATTTTGACTCCTAAATCTTCTATTTCTTTAGCTGCTAGTTTTAGATCATTACAATTTGTTAAAACTTCAATTTCTGAAACAGAGGCTTTTAAAACATTAATATATTGAAGATAATCCGCCATGTCTTTCCATTTTGTTAAAAATATTCTACCGCTGCCGTTTTTAGCAATGGAGCGAATATATCCGCTTGGATCTAAGTATATTGAACCCCTTCCTTTCTTGGCTACATGTTTTAAGGTATCTAATGGTATCTCATCAACTATTGGCGAAATAATAAATGCTTGAGAGTCAAGAAACTGTTCTGAAATATCTTGAATCTCAATACGTTCAGATTTAGCAATCAGAAATTCGGTTCTTACCTCTCCTTTATATTCAAGTTTAAATCGTGTTGTAAGACCTTTACAACGTTTAATACCTGAGATATCGATGTTGTTTCCAGAGAAAAAAAGAAAAAATTCTTCTTTAAAATCCTCACCTACTTTGGATATTATGCCTGGTCTTCCTCCAAGTCGTTTAGCAGCGATGCTACAGTAAAGTGGTGGTCCCCCAAGCCTAAGAGGTTTGTTTTCACCATTTTTTGTTATAATATCTAACGCAAAGTGAGCAATCACAACAAGGTCATACATTTACGGATCCTCAGTTTTATTAGAGATTGTTATCTTTGAGATTTATCTTGAAATGAATCAAATGCCCAAGTGGTCAGAATTTTATAGCTTAGAAATTAGTATTTGCACTAATCATTTTCTTGATTAAGTATTGAATTGGTGTTAAATATGGAGATCAAAAAATGGAATTATAAAGGTTTTGAGATTGAGGAAAGTCCAAAACCAAGTGAAAAAAAGTTTCAATATTTCTTGAGAGTTATGAAAGAAGGTAAAAAGACATGCACATATTGTATTTGGATAGAAGATGCGACACCTGACAAGTTTGAAGAAATTATTAATTCAGAAAGAGAATCATGGATTACGTGGGTTAAGGAAAAAATCGATCAAGGCATTTTAAATAATCTAGCATTGAAAGTAAGTGCCTTCGGTAAAGAGGAAATTAAACTCTCAGAAATCAGCGAAAAAGTAGACTTCTAATATTTCATTCGAGTAAACCTTGTTGACATGGTGGGATTTAGTTGGATGTATATGAAGCAATAAGAAAAAGAAAAAGTGTCCGAAGATACAAGGATAAAGAAGTTGAACAAGAAAAACTAACGAGAATTCTAGAGGCAGCAAGATTAGCACCCTCAGCTTCTAATAAGCAAGAATGGCGATTTGTGGTTGTACAAGATAAAGAAAAGAGAAGAAAACTTTCAGCAGAAGCTGCTAGAGGTCAAAAATTTGTCGAAGAGGCACCGGTAGTTATCGCTTGCTGTGCAGAGACGGATAATCATGAAATGACTTGTGGTCAGCTGTGTTATCCAATTGATGTTGCAATTGCTATTGACCATATAACACTTGCAGCAGTAGAAGAAGATCTTGGAACATGCTGGATTGGTGCGTTCTATGAAGATAAAGCAAAGAATATTCTTAATATTCCAGACCGTATTAGAATAGTAGAATTGTTAACCTTAGGTTATCCAGCTGACGATAGTATCAAAAAGAAATCACGGTTACCAATTGAAACAATCGTAAAATGGGAGAAATGGGAATAAAGCATGAAAAAAATAATTAAACATATTCGGGCGACTATTTTTTTGGTCTAAACTGCAATTCATCCCATTTTAAATAGTTAGATCTCTCATTAGGTTTTATTATGAAAGTAATTTTAACTACATCCCACTTTTATCCCTCTCTTGGCGGCATCGAAAACCATTGTTTAAATATTGGAAAACATCTTGTTCAGCGTGGGCATGAAGTACTTGTTGCGAGCACAACCCTAGAAGGCTTAAGAGCAACAAGAAGTTTCAGAAACTTTTCTATCAACGGAATAAGAGTAAAACGTTTTATTCCTTTTCCCTTTTTAGCTCCTTTTTTTGCTCCAGGAAGGTGGAGTACATCATTTGCCCCTGGGATGTCGTTTTTCCTTATGAATAAAGTATTAGAGAATGATTTAATTCATGCTCATGGATATGGTTTTTTCCCAACTGATCTAAGTGCATGGGTCTGTAAAATTCGTAAAAAGCCCCTTGTTTTTACCCTCCATGGATTTCATCCCGATTATCTTGCATTCATGAAGAATATTTCCCCTATTGAGGAAATGCGTTTAATGCCTTATTTCAAAGCAATTGCACAGCGATCTTTAAAGATAGCTGATGCTATAATCGTGTTAACTCCTCACGAAAAGAGTATTTTACAATCATATTATCACATCCCCGCTGAGAAAATAGAAATAATTCCTAACGGAATAAATTTGCAGGACTTTTTAAAGATCCCCATAAAAAAGGAGTTAAAGAAGAGATTTCGCCTAATGGAGAATGTTATTCTTTTTGTTGGAGCAATTCGAAAAGAGAAGGGACTTCTCAATCTTTTTCACGCAATCCCAATTATAATTAAAGAATTTCCACAAACGTCTTTTGTCTTAATTGGGAAAGATTGGGGATTTAAAAAGTATCTACAGCAAGAAGGAAAACGTTTAGGAATAGAGAATCACATAAATTTTTTAGGCTCTGTTAAGACATCCTTACTTCGGGAAGCACTAGGTTTTTGTGATGTGTTCGTGAATCCTTCGGCATATGAATCCTTTTCCATAGTTTTACTCGAAGCAATGGCATCAGGCAAACCGATTGTTGCAACAAATGTTGGAGGCATTCCATATTTAGTAAGAAACGGAAAAACAGGTATCATTGTAAATTATGGTGACCCTGAAGGCATAGCAGATGCTATAAAGAAATTATTGAGCAATTCAGAACTTCGAAGGCAGATGGGTGAAAATGGTGTGCAATTAGCTAAGAAATATGATTGGGAGAAAATTGTATCACAAATAGAAAGACTGTACGAGAAGGTTCTAACCAGTCAATGAGGTGTGTATATAGAATATTAACTGGACAAGGGAATTCTATTCTCTAACTAAATAATCTTCAAAGCGTGATGCCGAGCGTTTTAATGTGAAATTATCTTCAACATGCTTTCTTCCTGCTTCGCCCATTTTTCTTGATAGTTCTTTATCTTCTAAGAGTCGGCAAATCGCAATAGCTGCAGCCTTTGGATCCTTAGGATCAACAAGAAATCCTGTTCGATTATTCTGAACTGTTTCAGTTGGACCAGATAAATTTGAAGCAACCACTGGCTTTTTTGATGCCATAGCTTCTAAGGGCACTAATCCAAAGGGTTCGTTAAAAGGTATATAGAGAACTACATCAGAAGAACCATAATACTCTACCAATTCTTTATCAGCTAGTTGTTGAATAAGTACATTCCTTTCTAAATGAAGCTTTTTTACGAGTTTTAAAAGGCGATATCGCTCAGGGCCACTTCCCACTATGACCAACTTTGTTTTTCTGTGAGTCTTTACAACATATTGCATTGCTTTAATAGCCACATCAAAATTCTTCACAAGTCTAAGAAAACCAATTGTTAAAATAAGATTCTCACAATTCAATGATTCTTTTACCTTGCCCTTGTCTGAAAATTTTGTAATATCTATTCCTGGATAGCAAGTTTTTGCATCCTTATTATAAATTCGCTTAACGAGACCTGAAGTATAATTACTATTTGCTAGGATCAAATCGGTTTTGTTAACGATATTTTGGTCATATATTCTGTGAATCTTGTTGCTAATATCTTTCTGAAGCTTCTCTAAGAGATAATAAATATCATAAAGACCGCTGCCTGTCCTCATTCGCGCACTATATAGATGTTCTAATCCAGCATCTGTGATCGTATGATAGAGTGGCCTATGAGGTTCGTGACAATACCATACCATTTTCGTGGTATCTTTATTTGATAGTTTATTCGCCAAAGCAATAGAAAATGAAAGATTCAAATTATGAAAATTGATTATATCAAAATTAGATAGTTTAGAAACTAATTTGTTTCTAGCAAGTGGGGCTAGAAAATACGCGTCCCCAAGCCAAGGAATTTCAATAATTCTTAGATCTTTTACTTCAGATAACCATAAATTATAATCAAATCGTGCAGTGAAAATTGTAACGTCATGTCCTTTTTCTATAAGATGTCTTGAATACCACAAAACTAGATTTTCAGCTCCCCCTTTCTGATTGAGAAATGCATGGAGAAGGGCAATCTTCACTAAAGTCACCTAATTGTTTACATTTGTTCTTATAATTCTAATATTTTTGATATATGATCTTATTTTTCAATAGAGAATCTATTTTTTAGAATTGTGTACAAAAACTGTAACAATCAAACTTAGAAATACTTTGTTGAAAAATAAATAGTGTTCGATAGTTTTCTCACAATTAGATGAATGTTAGTTAGAAAACCGGGTATTAAACTTCCTTTAGTCAACTAATAGGCTTCTTGTAGAATGATTTTGCATGAATCCTCTTTTAAATCTTCTTTATAGCATTTTGTCTCGATCTCTTTGTTCCATAAGTATTCCAGAAGACCTGTTAAAAGACCACCATAGTACGCAATGTCTAATTCATTTAAATAATTCGTAATTTGACATTCACAGTATTTAAGAGGTTCATAGTTGTTGCTTACCTCTAATGAACCAAAACCATTCTTTCTAAGCCATTCACAAAGTTCATTTAAATATATTTGAAAGGCATCATTCCGACTCTGTTCAATTTTCTTCTTTTTGTGGAAAAAAAGGTGTCCAATATTTCGACCGTGTTCAAACATTATTGGCGCTATTGGTTCGCATCCAAAAAAAGACATCAATACGTTATTTAGGCTTAAAAGCCATTCTTTATCAATATCGACCTTCTGATTTTCTTCATTATGGATATCTTTTTTAAGAGACTCCAAGGGTCATATCCCTCAATAAATTTTACGATTTCTATTGAGCAGAAGTATAGCCACGTACTACTATATATAATTACTAGTAGCTGAGAAAGAAAGCACCACAGCTTCAGCGTAGTGATGAATTGCGTGAGTAGTATTCACTTTCATCACGTGCATCGAGGGGTCTCCCTAATTGTGATATAGGTTGCACGACGAAGATATCACTAACAATTGGAGGGATAATAGGCACACTTGCAGACAAGGTGCATACTCCGATGGCCTCACCATCGTTAACAGTACCTACGGGGCGTAGGGATGTTAAGCCTGTGGAGATAAGACCTCCGTAACCCGCAAGGGGATCGAGTCTGTCGTTGAAGCAGGAAGCCTC
>NZ_JAHPYX010000120.1:0-44373 GCF_019058535.1 Candidatus Borrarchaeum sp. | reverse complement strand
ATTCAAGGAAGGGGGTTCGTGTATAGTTATTTCCCACCAGTGACCCAGTTACAACCAACATGTATTATGGCCCCTTTCTATCCGTTCTTTCTTGCAACCTTTTTTTTGCTGTTTGGAGTTAACCAAACAGCCCTACTAGCAGTTCAACTAATTCAAGTGATTATTGGGAGTCTCACTATTTTTCCAATTTATTACTTGTCAAGGATGTTTTTCTCTCAGAGAACAGCTGTAATTTCCTGTATGCTTTTTGCGGTTTATCCTGACTTCCTTTACTCTGTGGCTTCATTTCATCAAATAGTGTTTACAACTTTTCTGATACCTATATTGATCTTTTTTACATATGACCTTCAGAAAAAACCAACACACAGGAAAGCAGGAGCCTGTGGTGCACTATACGGTTTCTCTTTACTGGTTGAGCCTGTAATCATCTCAGTTTTTAGTCTAATGAGTTTATGGATTGTCATCTCTTGGATAAGAAGAAAATCATTTAATGCTTTCTCTTCTAAATCTCTACCTAAATCTTCTTTAAAAAGAAAAGTAATGGCAATATCGATCCTAGTAGTTTTTTGCGGACTAGTAATATTGCCTTGGGAAGTAAGATGCCTCATGGTATATGAGGGCAATTTTGTTTTCATAAAGGGAAGCGGGTTCAACCTTTGGCGGGGAAATAACGCAAAGTACACGGAAACAGGTATCCCACCGTGGTATCCAAGTGAAATGGTCGTAAATACTGGGCTTACAAAGGAGGGGGAAATTGAGCGTATGTTTTATGATTCAGCCAGGTCTTACATTTCCAGTCATATATTGGAAACTCTTTTCAATAGTTTACGGAAGATGGTAGATTTCTGGTGGTTCCCAAAGATACTACCCGAGCAATCTCCACCGTTGAGACGGGCATTATATGCGCCACTGCTTTTATTAGCTATTGGCGCCCTGTTTTACGAGCGAAGAAGGATTAAAGAACTCATGCCGTTATTAGTTCCATTCCTAGGTTTCACTTTACTTTATTCTATCACATTTGTTCTGCCAAGATACAGAGTTCCAATTCAACCGCTATTATTCATCTTATCAGCTTATGGGCTTGTTTTGATTTTAGAAGCATTGAAGGGTCGATTCCATTTAAAGTCAGGCAAATACACGAATGTGATTCGTAAAGTGGATCAGACGGATTTTTCACGATGTATTGGATGAGGTATGTTAAAAGTGAATAGGCATCTAGCTTATGTGTCAAAAATTACTAATCTGAAAGAAAATTTATTAAGGGGCCTAGAGTTCATTAACTGGAGAAGCCAAGTTAAAAAAGACTCTATCGTTTTTATAAAGCCAAATTTTACATTTCCTTATTATAAAGAAGGGGTTACTACCAACCCTGAAGTGCTCCAAAATTTGCTGGAAATAATTAAAGATAGGGCTGAACATGTAATTGTGGGAGAATCTGATGGCGGAAATCATTCATTCAAAGCCAATGAAGCATTTAAGGGGCATAACATGTACCAGATTTGTAGAAAGGTTGGTGTAGATTTAGTTAATCTATCAAGACTTCCCTCGGCATTTGTTGAAGAGAAGATTCAAGGAAAAAAGGTGAAGGTTCAGTTACCAAAACTTCTTTTAGATAATGAAGTCAATTGTTTCATTTCAGTTCCTGTTTTAAAAGTGCATGTGATAACAAAAGTTTCTCTTGGCATAAAAAACCTGTGGGGTTGTTATCCCGATACGATGAGAGGGCTCTTTCACAAAAAGCTGAGTTATAAACTGGCACTAATAGCGAAATCATTACCTCCTAAACTAATTGTAATTGATGGAACTTTTGCTTTAGATGGACATGGACCAATGTTCGGAATTGCAAAACCATTAGATTTGTTATTACTCTCTAATAATCTTGTTGTGGCAGATTCTTTAGGAGCGAACATAATGGGCATTCCTCCTAAGAGTGTTCATCATATTTTCATTGCGGAAAAAGAAGGATTGGGTACAACAAAACTACAACAAATAAAAATTAATGATAGTTTGGAACATTATAGGTTACAATTTCATATTAGAAAAACCATGATTGACATGGCATCAATACCTCTCTTTTACAGCGAAAATTTGGCAAAAATTGTCATGGATTCCCCGTTTAAGTTTTTAATATACAAATTAGCCAGGTTTTTGAGGACTTCAAAAGAGCAAGAACTAGCAAATGAGATGAGAGGTTACTTTTTGTAATGATCTTATTGTTGATACATTCACAGAAGAATTTGTGCATTAGGAATGAGATTGCAGCTCATTTTGGATCGCTAACTTCAATGACTTCATTATAGAGTTTCTCAAGCTTTACAGCAATATTTGCAATGTCGAATTGTTTCAGTATTATCCTACAGTTATCTCTGAACCTTTTTTGGAGATCCTCATCCGACAATAATTGTAACAAAGCGATTTGGATTTCCTTAGGTGAAGGTTTAACGACTATTCCAACCTTATCCTTTATTGTTGCCGTGATTCCGCATTTATCACTTAAAATGATTGGTGTTTCGCATGCTATTGCTTCCAGAACAGTCATAGGAAAAGTTTCATATCTAGATGGTAGAATATAGATATCTGCATCTATGTAAGCTTCAAGTTTTTCCCTGTCATAAAGAGGGCCTGTTATTAAAACGCTGTCTTTTATTCTTAGTTTGTTTATTAATGAGTTTAGTGTTGACAAAAATCCATCATCCGGGCCAGCTAGAACTAGAAGGATATTGTCAAATTTCGATCCTTTTTTTAATCTGGCAAAAGCCCTTAGGAGGTTATCTATACCTTTAATCCAATGTAATCTCCCAAGAAACAATATTATCTTATTATCTTCGTTTATCCCAAATTTTGCTCTAAACATCCCCCTAAGCGGGAGATCATTGTATTCTGAGAGATCTATGCCATTTGGTATTATAACTATCTTACTGCTAGGAATACCTGCCTGTTTGTATTGCTTAGCTTCTGTTTCGGTTAAAGCTAATACTTTAGAAGCATTTTTTAGTATTTTGAAGCCTAAGAGTTGGTCGTAAAACCATTTACCTTTTTTCTTTCCTATCTTTGGCATAGATCCTTGAGCTTGTAAAATATAGGGGACTTTGCATTTTCTCGCATAGCGTTGGACTATTATATTTTGGTATGTTCTAAAGTTGTGTGCATGAATTACTTCAAAGTCTTTTATTTCATTCTTCAACTGGTTTCCCATAGCTGGAGTTATTAATAATCCTCCAATATTTGCTACACAATGAAATTGTATAACGCGTAGGCCTGAATTAATCTCAAAGGAGGATTTTTTTGTGTCCAAATCTGTAGTATAAATCGTTACATTATGCCCACGTTTACTAAGGGCTCTACTGATTTGATATGGTGAGGTCGCAGATCCTCCATGTTTAGGAGAGAAGTATGGAAGAATTTGTAATATGTCCATTTTTGATGCATCCAATAAAGTAAAGGATTCTTCTTCATATGTCTTTAATAGGCATTTTATTTTATAGATCGCGAGTTTAAATGGCAAAGCAAGGATTTATTCAGTGTTGACATCCTTTTGAAAGTTAAAATCGATATTTCATCAATAACTTATATGTCCTTTCTGGATTAAATCTCATTAACGATTACTTAATCTATTAAGGGGGTTTCCTTCAGAGTAATTCAGTGAATGATGCTTTTTTTCAATACGCCACTATATAACAATTGGAAGTTGTTTATCACCATTGGGATGTAGGAAGTTTCTCCGTTCAGATACTTGCTCCTTTCTAATTTAAAAGAAGTAATTCTTTATTGAGAACAATCTATTCCTCTTTTCATAACTATTGCAAAAAGAGAATCATTGAACTTCTTTTAGCAATATTTTTGCTTAAATTTTTAAATGAATTGCGACCGTATTACTCCAATTTGTAAATGGAAACAAGAATCTACATTAGCGGGTAGATTTTTTACTCCTCAGAGAATGATAATAGGGAGACTCTTCATACTAGTGGAAGGTGGCTTTGTTTTAATGATGATTGGGGTTGTTCTAACAATATGGTTAGTTCTCATGGTTGTTATTTTCCCCGGTTATTTGCTTCTTTCATTAATTTCTGAACTCTATGCTGTGGATAAGTTACTGTTATCCCCAGGGATCGGTATAGCTCTTTTTGTTGTAGTTTCTTCTGGTGTTGTCTCAATCTGGGGGTATTCATACTGGTCTGTCTTATTCGCAAATGTAATCCTGGGAATATTGCTAGTAAGTGCTTATTGTATGGCACGTGGATTTCGGGATGATTTTAAAAATATTTTAAGGATCAATCTTTCAAAGGAAGCGTTCGTTTTCGTTGTGTTTTTTCTTTTACTTGTGATTTTCGCAGTTTGGACTTTGATGACTATTGAAATTCCAGGTGATGTTGACGCGCAAGGATTCGGCTACTTGGCGCTTACTGTGCGAATGGGAGGGACTGTTAATACGCTGGCCCCATTCTATCCTAAAATCAAGTGGCTCTATTCTCCAGGCTTTTTTATTTTGGTGGCATTTCTTTCTGATCTACTTTCAACGCCTATCAACTATGCCATGTTGGGGATAGCGTATTTTCTCTGGTTAATGACTTTTCCGGCGGCTTTGAGCGTTGGGCGACAATTTGGAGATAATAGGCTTGGCTTGCTCATTTGTGCGTTTCTTGTTATTGGGAGAGGTCTATTCAGCGCCTTAGCAGATTCAGGTTTCACAAGTGTACTTGGCTGCTTGATCATTTTTGTTTGTTTTTCAACCTTCTTCAAAGCGTTGGATAACAAATCTAACAGAATCGGTAATGTTATAATCGCAGCACTAGCGCTTTCATCCCTATTTCTCTCGCACCCAGATTCTTTCATTTTCTTCGTTCTGGCTGAAGTGCCTTTCTTTGCTACCGTATGGCTATCAAAAAAATCGCCCAATCTTCAAGACTACACAGTAATGCTTTTGATACCGAGTATCGCGTTCCTATTGACCCTGCCCTGGTTAATCTTGCAGTTACCTCTATTTCTTAGCGAAAGTATCGGTGGACAGTTAAGATATTCTCCAGGAATTCACATATTGAGAGAGATGGTCTCTCACAATGGTGCTATTGTACCTTTAGTTGCGGTTTTGGGTATGTGCCTCGGATCACTCAGACGTGAGAAGCGAGACGTTTTCTTAATAACGTGGGTTTTAATGATTATCGATTTTTCTACATTCAGTATTATTAACGATTTTATATCACTATTTCTACCATTGAGGGTGTCATTATACATATACGCTTTTGGTCTTGGTTGGCGCGGTCCTATTGTTCCGTTCAGCATTCTCGCCGCTCAATTTACTCATTACGCAGTAAGACAAATCACTTGTACGAATCCAAAAACCATCATTATTCAGAATCTAGTTCAACTAAGAAAAAAAATTTTCTGTACCGGCCCAAAGGGCGGAGTACTACTGGTGCTTTCAATTACAAGTGGTATGATATTTCCTATTTACACTGCCCCTACGCTCGCTGATGATGTAACACGTTCTTCTTGGCACTATTTGCACTCTTATCTAATTTGGCCCAGATATAGGTTCTCGACAAGTTCTGATCTTGCCGCTATGAGATGGATAAAGAATAATACGCCTGAAGATGCATTTATTCTTAACTCACCTTGGTACAATGGGCACTGGGTTCCTGTTATCACAGAACGAAAAACCGTTTTCTTTCGAAATCAACCATTTTTTGATAGAAGCGATGATCAAGGACTAAAAGTTATGTGGGATGAATGTGAACGAGCATTTTTTAATCCAGACTGCGAAGAATCGAGAGAGATCATTTATAAATACAGTATAACATATGTTATTGTCCCTGATAGGAAACGGGGACGGATTGACGAACATTATTATATTGTAGATCATAATGCTTTTGACAGAACTAGTTACTTAGTCCTAACATTCAAAGAAGGTAACGCAAAGGTCTATCGTGTCATAGATTCACGATCTTAAAAAAGAATGTATTGCAAAATCTTATTTTCAAAATAATGATTTCGGGGAATTGTTATTGCACTTTACAAGTGCTTATTTCTTTCATATCGTTCCTAATTCCTTTGTTTTTCAATTCAAGGTCCATTTTTACCTTATCAATAAATATGAAAACATAGATTGTAAAGTAATGCGCTGTGCTTTTTAAACTATAGGCGATCTATAAAATATCCTTGTACGCTATTACTAATTCTGGCCGAAAATACTAGAAAATATTATTTAAAATAACACCACCCTAAAATAAAAATAGTGACGCCCGTAACCAGTTTATTCGTATTTTTTGGTTAGATGCTCTTTGAAACTCCATAAGACCATAGACGGAAATTGAAATCACTGCAGGGATCGGAAATCCATACGAGTAAACCCTCTAATGGGTATTGGGTGACTAAAATAATGTTAAGAAGTGTTTGGTTTGATATAACCCATCCATCCTTAACAAATATTAGATATTATATTAGATTTCTTTCTGACAAGTTCTATGCAAGATTAACAAATAGCATAGATTACTCATCAGAAATTCTTCATTGGAAACGCGCTTATTATCGTTATCATGTTTCTGGCGAATATCCTGAATGGTGGGATGCAAATCTAACAAAAAATAGATACTCGAAAGAAATGAGACAAGTGTTAGAAATCTTATCAAAAGATTTCAATGAAAAGTTGAAGTTAATTGATGTGGGTTCAGGCCCCGTGACTTCATTTTTTGAATATTTAAATATAACCGCGTGGAAAATTATTACTGTAGACCCGCTAGCAAAACTTTATAATCATTTAAATAAAAAATACAAGGTTAATTATCCATTAAAATGTATTGAAGGAACAGGAGAGCGTCTAGATGAACTGTTCGAGCAAAATAATTTTCATCTAGTCTTAAGTCAAAATGCTATGGATCATGCAATCTCACCGCAAGAATTTATCAACAAACTATATTATATTTTGAAACCTGGAGGTTTTATGAATCTCTTTGGATTCGTCAAGGTAGGAACGAGAGAAAAATGGACGGGATTACATCAACACGACCTACATGTAGAAGGAAATCATCTGTTTTTGACGAATCGAGAAAAATCCATTAATAATCTCAATATTACCAAAAAGCTAAACATGACTCTATTTTACAAAAATGTTGAAGGATCAGCGCCCGGAGATTTTTTCACGCTAATATATCGAAAAAATTGATTTTTTTAGAAAAAAAAAGTTTTATGTAACCCTATCGCGGACTTGAATCTTTAACAGAAAAATCATTCACTTTTAGTATTCAGAGAAGGTGATGCAAAGGTCTATTGTGTAGTAGATTCACGATCTTGAAACAAAAAGGATCTACTGCAAAATTTGTTAGGAAAAATCATCTATCACAATCATTCGGGGAGAATTGTTGTAATTATTAATGTTTTTAGTTTTTCATTTTATTTTGCTAGTATTGTTTCATACAATGCTTTTATTTTGCTAGTATTGTTTCATACAATGCTTCTATTTTTCCAATTACTTTATCCAAACTAAACTCTTTTCGCACCAACTTCTTACTTTCTGCTCCAATTCTTTTTCTTAACTCTTCGTCACTTATAATCTTAGAAATTGCACCTCGCAATTGGTCTTCATTATATTTGACCACGTATCCGACTTTATCAACAAAATCGGCAATGCCACATCGATTAGTCACAATTACAGGTGTACCACAAGCCCAAGCTTCAAGTATTGTATTTGGGAAGGTTTCATATATCGAAGGCAGAACATAAACATCAGCATCAACATAAGCTGTTAACTTTTCCTTTTCATACAATGGCCCTGTAAATAAAATTCTATTATCTATGTTAGACTCTCTTACATGTTTCATTAAAGTCGGCATAAATCCATCATCTGGTCCCACAATTACAAGTCTAACATCTTTCAATTCTTTAAGCAGACTTGCAAATGCCTTTATGAGTAAATTAATGCCTTTAATTTTATGTATTCTACCTAAGTACAAAATCAGCCTTTCGTTATCTTTTATTGAATATTTACTTCTAAACTCTCCTCTTTTTGGCAGGTTTTCATATAAATTCAAGTTAATTCCATTTGGAATAATCACAATCCTATTTTCATCTACATTTATCTTCTTACATTCCTCTGCTTCTTTCTCTGTCAAGGCAATTATTTTTGATGCATTATATAATGTTGGGCGCTCAAAGAGGACGTTCCACATTCTTCCAAGTAATCTTTTTTTTGTAATAACTATATTTCCCTCAGAAGAAAAAGTAACTCTTCCACTTATCTTAAAAAAAAGGGAACCATGACCCTGCAATACATAAGGAATCTTATATTTTTTTGCATAGCGATGAACCAAAAAGCCTAACATATTGAGTTCATTTATATGTATAATATCAAAATCTGTTATCTCTTTTCTTGCTATCAATGGTGCGTAATAGGGAAGTGTAGATATCTTTGTTACGAGACTTTTGGACAAATTCCTAAAATAGTACGTCCTTATTCCATCAACGTCTACAGGTCTATTTTTTTCTACATTTAACCTCCGCTTAAAACCATCAGTCGTATAAACTGTAACTTCGTGACCTCTTTCCAGCAACTTTTTAGATAGTTCGTATGTTATCTTTGCAGGGCCTCCTGCCTCCCATGATGGTTTAAAGAAGTTTGTGACTTGAAGTATTCTCATATTATTTGATTTCCTTTCTTCATTTCTCTTATTTTGATAATCACACGCTTAATCTTATTTTTGATCGCATTATAACTATAGTTCTCTATTACAGTTTTTCTTCCATTCTTTCCCATTTCTTTCGCCTGTTCGGGATTTAGTATAATCCATTCCAATTTTTCCTCCAGATCCTTTACATTGCCCGGTTTTACAAGAAGGCCATTAATTCCATTTTTTACAGCGCCAATTATTCCACCTACGGCGGAACAAACTACAGGCAGACCCATAGATAAATATTCAATGACCTTCACAGGATTTGCGGCTCTATTAATTTCACAATCGATCTTTGGTGAGCAGAGAATATCACATGCTGAAAGATAGTTTGGAATAAGTTTGCGAGGTTGATGGGAAATGTGATTCGCCTTTTCTCTTAGTGATAGTTTATCTAGAAGCATTGGTATGTTGTCTGAACCCACATTCATTCTACCAATCATAATTAGTCTAATATTCTTATGTTTATCAATCAAATTCTTACACGCTTTCAAGAGAAATGGCACACCTTCAACATACCAGAAGGATCCCGCATATCCAATTAGAACGTCATTATCCCTTATCCCCAAACCTTCTCTTACCTTTTTCCCCTCAAGAGGATTTATTTGAAAAACTTCAGGATCTATGAATATTGGGATATATATCACAGTTTTTCCAAACTTGCTTTTGACTTCCCCTTCTAAATAATGGCTTATTACAAAAACAACTGTTGAGTTTTGTAAAACTTTATTAAAAATAAATTCAGGCGTATCAGGATCATTAACATCCATATGATCAACAATCAATGGTTTATTAAATATTTTAGCAAGGATCATTGCGGGAAAACCGGTCATTATACCGGGTGCATGGGCAAATAAAATATCGCTTTTTTTAGCATACTTTAAACCAAACAGCAGAATCAGCGGAATTGCCAACGCTTTGATAAATTTGGGGGCTAATTTTGAAACATAAATCTTTGTTACGTTTAGAAAACGATTAATGTTCTCATATTTAATCCTAAATTCATCTCTTGGTATATAGGACACTAGTTGTATGTTCACTCCTAATTGCTGAAAAATAGATACCATATTTTCTAACCTTGCGCTCCCTCCGACTCCTTCATGTAGTTCACATGGAGTAAAATACAGAAGATTTATGTTTTGCAGTGACATTTTCAAACTGCCATTCAAAGTGTTTTATTAATTGATCATTTTTAATAGAAGACTTAAAGTATTGAAATTATTTCTTTTTATTTATTACATCTTTTGGGGACTCTTTTTCTTAATCTGTGATTCGGGCTTGAGTCTTTTTGCTTCCTTTAATCCAATATATCTCACTATTTGTGTAATTTCTTTTCTAATTTTTGATATTTGAATGAAAAGTACATAACAAACAAAAAACAGGGATATTGTCGAAAACGCGACAATTATATTCAGTCCTGCTTGAGCTGAAAAAATTTGTCCGATATAACCTATTAATCTAAAGGAAAAGGTCGTATAAATCATAAAGGTCCAAATCAAGAGCCATAGTATCATTGCGAGAAATGAAATCTCTCCTCTTTTATAGTTTAAGAGTGTGTATCCTATGAATATTGAAACTAAAACTAGAATCACAATTTGATAAGGAAATATCATTTTCTTAGACTTCCAATTTCAATTATTTATTTATGAACAATCTCTTGATAGCCAAGAATTAGTTTAAAGTTATATATTTCACATTAAGAAGACTTTTATTTTGCAAGACAAATCAATAGTTGATGAACTCTAATAATCCTTTCCTTTCAATTGTTATCCCTGCCTATAATGAAGCGATCTCAATACCTAATGTTATTTTAAATATTCCTAAAGATCTTTTAGATAAGTCTGAGATAATTGTTGTTGATGATGGTTCTGAAGACGATACTTATGAAATTGCCAAAAAATTGAATGCCGTAGTCATAAAACACATATTAAATCGAGGTTATGGTGCAGCACTATTAACAGGTTTTGAAGCAGCATTAGGTAATATTATCGTAACAATTGATGCCGATAATCAAAATAGGGCAGCTGAAATTCCAAATCTAATAAATCCAATACTAGAAAATGAAGCAGATTTTGTTATTGGTTCTCGGTATCTCGGAGAATATAATTATAGAATTCCTTTCCTAACGAAAATTGGAGAGATGTTAACTTTTCTTCTTTTACGAATTCGCTACAGAAAAAGAATATTAAACTCACAAAGCGGATTTAGGGCATTCAAAAGAGAAATATTGCATGAAATAAAAACGCTAAGAGAAGAAAAAATGGCGCTTACAATTGAACTTTTGGCTAAAGCGCTAAAGAAGAAATATAGAGTAATTGAAATTCCAAAGACTGAATATAAGAGGAAATATGGCAAATCGAAGGTTAATCGGTTAATTGATGGGTTTAATATACTTTATACGTTGTTAAAGAATCTATTTAGATAATGTGAAAAACTCTCTAATTTTCAACGTTTTAACTTTATCGGCTGGAAGTCCCCTTCCGAAAGGATGGGGAGGATGTCACTTTGACAACTTACACTTGGTTTGTATTAAAAAGAAATAAATGGGCACTAATATGACTCGATAATTCTAATGCTCCAATCTTTACGAAGGGTCAGATCATTTTGAGGAAATAGTGGCTTGCCTTCCAGATCATATACGAGAGTGACTTCAATCTCTGGAAATTTCTTCTTTAATGCCGCTATTGTTAGACCTTCCAATGATTCTGATACTTTGAGGAGTTTAAATATCATTGGAGGACGCTCCAAAAATGTTGGGGAATCAATTTGAATACCTTCACTACAATGATCCCTTGATATTTTAACAATCCTCTCTCCAGCACGCCCATCGCCGAAGGGATTAAAGGAAGGTCGCATTTTTGACGAAAAATTCTGATCTAAGAGAATTTTTCTGGCATATTTGACTAAAAGATTTTTATTTGCACCAATTAAAATGTTTGCACCAACTTCAACTGTTTCTGGACGCTCAGTATTTCTTCTGATGGTTAAACACGGACATTTAAGAGTTAAGGCCTCTTCTTGTATACCACCTGAGTCTGTAATAACTAAATCCGCCTCAAGCAATAGTCTTAGGAAATCTAAATATCCTAAAGGCTCACTAAGGAAAAAGGAGTCAACGGAAGCGTATTTAAATCGCATTTTTTCCAACATTTTTTTGGTTCTTGGATGAACTGAAAAAACAATTTGGTGGCCATCATTTCCAAGTTCCACGATTCCTTCAGTAATTTCCCTTAAATTGCGTTCATTATCTACATTCTCAGGTCTATGAGCAGTTACAACAACCAGTTTCTTGTCTTTTTGAATGCCAAGATCACTTAATATAGTTGATTTTTGTTTTGCAGTTTTTGAAAAGAAAAGACACGCATCAACTACAGTATTCCCAGTGACATGTATTTTTTTAGGTGGGATCCCCTCATATATTAAATTCAAGGCAGCACGTTTCGTAGGCGCAAAGTGAATCGCTGCACATAAACCTACTACCTTTCGATTGATTTCCTCTGGCATCATTCTATCGTAACTTCGTAAGCCAGCCTCCACATGAGCTAACGGAAGATTCAACTTGATGGCAGCCAATCCTGCACCAAGAACCGTGTTAGTATCACCTTCAACAAAAATTAAATCAGGCGCATAAGACCTCATTACCCGTTCACATTCTATCAATAGTCTAGAGGTTTGCTCTCCATGAGTGCCTGATCCGACATTGAGAAATTCATGCGGGGAGGGCAAGTTTAATTCTTTAAGAAAAACATCGGATAATTCAATATCATAATGCTGTTCACTGTGCACGAAAATAAGTTCAATATCTTTGAATTCTAAAATAGCTTTAATTACTGGCGCTAACTTAATGAATTCCGGCCTTGTGCCCGCAATAACCATAAATCTATACATGTCTTTAGCTCAACTCAGGGCTTTTAAGACATTAAATGATTTAACAATCCATAAAAATACGTCTATTCCATGATGGCGTCTATAATAAAATCATAAATACTCATATCTATTTAAATAATCGCGAAGAATATTTTCAGCAATATTTTTCTGGATGTCGCTAAATTCTTTTTGCCATTTATAGTTTGTATTTTTCAATTTATGCTTCTTTATTGAATTCTCAAATTTCTTTGTCCATTTAAGTTCACAAAATTCTACAACATCTTTAAATACACTTAGAGGGGCAGCACAAAGATTCTCATATTTGATCTCAAAGAAATAAGTGTGTTCTATGTATCTTTTTGCCTCTTCAATGGCACCCACTAAAATTTTCCACTCGATGCACGCAAGCGCAATGAAAGATTTGTTATACTTTTCCCACTCTTCCTTATGAGATGGCGTGAGTTCGCCCCATCTCCAATTCTGGGGACCTTTCCAGCCCAACCACCAATCTTCATTGATCAATGAGTTTGCTACCGCCCGTCCATCTCTCAATATATGAATAAACTTTGCATCCTTGAATATTTCATGTAAAAAACCAATTCTAGGCCAACCAGTAATCTTGGCTAAAAACTTATTTCTTTTCTTAGTCAACATTTTTGATACTACTTCTTTAATTTGCTCTTTTGTCTTTTTTGTCACATCTTCAGGTGAAAGATCTCTGCAAGGAGTACCAAAGCCTTTAAAATAATAATTCCAGAATTTATAATGCTCCCCTCGATTAAGTTGTCTTAGGCATCTTCCAATTATCGGATAAGCAATTGATTTCATAAGAAGTCTATTTATTGATGGTTTACCTGGACATATGTCGCATAATAAGGATAGCCAAGCAACGTTGGGATGTTCGGAAAACATCCTATGGAAAACTGTTGAACCACTTCGCCCAACACCTACAATGAATATAGGCATTCCACTTTTCATAATGACCTTCTCCCTAAAGTTCAACCAAGCTTTTTTTTTTGAAACGTTAATAATTTACATAAATTACTACTACGCTGCTATCAGACAATAATGCAAATCCCATAATCCAATCTAAGTTCTTAGTTCTTACGCGCAATACAATTTTCTCCTTCCTGAACTTCAGATTCGCTGAGATTGCGTCTTATACAACTTTCGTATTATATTGAGGTCTTTATAAGATTTTACTTAGTCAATTATGTAATTTTCTAAATTTTAAAAGAATTATTCTTACAAGCGTTAAGTAAAATTATTAAAGTGACAGAAACTGGAATGAACATTTGGTCTTTTCATAAGTAAACATGGTTTCTGCTATTTTGGGATTTCTTAAAAGAGATCATAATATTTACGTAATTTCTAAGCTTTCTAAGGAAAACAAATAATTTAAAATGTAAATTCAATATGCAATGCGTGAAATTAGAACGGATGTAAAAAGCGAAATTGGGCGAAAGAATTATTGAAAAAAATATTCAGGAATAATCTTAAGCCTAGATTTGATTAAAAACGGTATTTTTCTGAGATGTAAGAAATTGAAAATAGCGTATCTTGCTGAAAGAGTGGTACGTGCACAAGAAACTGCTCTTGCAATTCAAGAGCATGATATTTCTTGTGAAATAATAGATGTAAAACGCATTATTGGATTCTCTGGAAGATGGAATGCACCTGTGATCGGGAAAAAATATGGTCTTGTAAAAATATACAACAAAATCCAGGAGTATTCTCCAGATCTTATTATGAGTGATACAGTTTCTCTTGTTAATATCTATCCCTTAATTTCTAAAATTACTAGATCTATTCCATTTTGCATTCGCTTAAGAGGAAATTTTTGGGATGAGGTAAAACAACGTAGGTCAGAGCAAAAAACCTTTATGAATTTTACGCGAAGCCTGATGATTAATTCGTTGGGTAATTTCTGCCTTAAGATGTCTAATATAATCCTTCCCGTTTGTAATTACCTGAGAAAAGTTACTTTAGGCTATATCCCTGCCCCAAAAAAAAATTTTACCGTTTTTAATGGCGTGAACAACTCCCGATTTAATTTAACTGTAGATGGTGCAGTTTTTAGACAAAAATATAATTTAGAAAGCCAAAAGTTAATTGTTTGTGTCTTAGGTTTTGATTTTCCAGAAAAAGTACGCGGGATAGCCTATCACCTTCCAACTATTAAAAAAATGCTGGAGAAACATCGAGATGTTTCTTTCGTGATTGTAGGAAAAGGACGATACCGTAATTATTTTAAAGAAATAATAAAAAGATACAAATTATCTTCACGTATTATTATGACCGGATTTTTAAAGGGCGTTGAATATGCATACGCTGCTGCAGACATTATATTTTATCCTACTTTTCACGATTCTTTACCAACCGTCCTTTTAGAAGCATCAGCTTGTGGTAAGCCTATTATCGCAAGTAAAATTGGAGGTATCCCTGAAATTATTTTAAACAATGAAACGGGTCTTCTTTTTGACCCTTATGAGAAAAAAAAACTAATTAATTATTTTGAAATTCTTTTAGAAGATGAATCACTCAAAAAAAGACTTGGAACAAATGCAAGAAAACGAATTGAGGATTATTTTAATTGGTCTAAAATAGGGAAAAGACTTTCGGCGATTCTTTATTCTTTACTTGATGATTAAGTAGGTGCTAATTATTTATGGAACTCGCAGACACCATATTAACGTTATTTTTCACTAAACGAATGAGCCTGAAAATGTGGGCTGATGTTGGTATTATTGACCGGGAACTTGCTCTTTATAAGAAACTGTCAATGTACTTAAGAAAAGTCAATATGGTAACATATGGAGGCTACAAAGATATAGTTTATTCGAGGAAACTCAGAGAACATATTAATCTTTTACCAATTATGTGGTATACCAAAGCAACACCCATTCTACAATTATTGCTGAGACATTTTTCCCAGATCAAGCATTCAGACATCTTAAAGACGAATCAGATTCGAGGGTCTGAGATCCCGTTATGGTTTAAGAAGAAATTTGGGAAAAAACTAATTGTGCGATGTGGATACTTACTAAGCAGAAATATAACAAAAAAATACAAGGCTGAAAAAATCATCAGGGCTGCCATTCAATTAGAAAAAAGCGCATTCACTTTAGCAGATATGGGAATCGTTACTTCTGCTTGGCAACGTGATATAGTTATCAAGCATTATAAGCTTGATTCAACGAAAATAAAAGTCATCCCTAACTATGTTGAAACTAATGTTTTCAAGCCATTTAGAGGCAAAAAGAAATATGATCTCGTTTTTATTGGCAGAGGCAGTCAAGAAAAGAATATTGCTAATTTGTTAAAGGCGATTCACTTTCTTAAAACAGAAAAGCGCAAAATTTCATTACTAATGGTGGGAAGATGCTGCTATAACAGTAAGGTCAAGCAATTGATAGATAAATACGCATTAAATGTCACATTAAAGGGCACTGTACCAAATTTCAAGTTACCCCTAATTATTAATCAAGCTCGAATTTTCATTCTTCCTTCTTACTATGAGGGTCATCCTAAGACATTGCTTGAAGCCATGAGTTGTGGTATACCATGTATCGGAACTGATGTTACAGGAATAAGAGAAGATATTGAACATTTAGGCACAGGATATTTGTGCAACACTGATTTTAAGAGTATTGCAGAGGCGATAGAATCACTTCTGTCTGATGAGTCCCTTCAGTCTAAACTTGGCAAAAATGCTCGAAATTATATTTTGAAAAAATTTGCGTTAGACAAAATAGTACAACTGGAACTAGAAGTTATAAAAGAGGTCCTTGTCCTATGAAACTCCTAAATCTTTTTTAATAAAACCTTTATTTTCTTCCAAGCGAATTGTCGGTGATAAGAATTCCTCATTATTTCATTTGATATTAAGGGATGGATCTTGCTAGAGAAAAATCCTTCAGATTTATTGAGAATGTTGCTAAAATTGGATCGAAATATATTTCTTTAAACTGGGAAAGCAAGAAAGCGTTAATCAATTACTCTAGAATGCTTTTGAAATACAAACAACTTAAAAAGAAACTTGAAACAACGCGAAAAAAGGGTGGCTTGAAGGTTATTCTACCTGTTCAAAGTGAGCTACTCGTAAGGGAAAAGACTTTCAAGGATACTTTTCATTAACACAAAACTTAATGAGTTCAAAAATGGAAAATTATTGCTTTAGAAGATTAAGAAATCTGGGATGTCAATTGCATAATGTCAGACAATAATAGTGTCTATCACAAACTTGGTGATTTCCGACTTGCTTTAAATCAAATATTTGAACAGAGAGATAGATTATTTCCAAAGCGTGATCTCAAAAATACAATAGCAACACGCGAGATCCTCACAGCCTATACAAACACTCTCAAGAGTATCAAAGAAAGAAATTTGGATATTAATAACAAACTTACAGAATCTGTGAAAGAGATAACCGATAAATGCGTGTTCATCTGTGGCTGTATGAAAAGCGGAACATCATTACTTTTAGAGCTTTTAGACGGTCATCCCGAACTTATTGTCATGCCTGGCGATTCTCATATGATAAACTTGATAAATAAACACTATAATTTGCCATTGTCTAAACGTTTGGAAGGTTGGGATACATATTGGACCTCTCGTCTTATTAATCCAACAGGACAGAAACCTTTCTGGATTTTGGGAGAGCACAATATACCATATTTGAACTTTCTTTATTATCTAGATTATTGGCTTGAATATTTGCCGCTTTCCGACCGTGCCTCTTTCCTTGCCGTTGTTTTAGCGTTTTACTGCGCTAATCCTAAGCGTCCAGCCAATCCTAAGTTATGGGTTGAAAAAACCCCTGGGAATGAGATGAAGACTGACCAAATCAAGAATTTGTTTCCAGCTGCACACTTCATTCATATAATACGAGATCCTCGCCCTAATATAGCATCATTAAAACGACTTTGTAAACTACGTAAGTGGAACTGGAACGCCTTAAACTATGTAAAAATGATTCAAAACTCTATTGAAGCAGGTTTCCAGAATCAAGAACGCTTTGGAAAAGAGAAATATCATATATTACGTTATGAAGATTTAGTAACAAATCCAGTGACTCAAATGAAGAACATCGCCCGTTTTCTAGAGATCTCAATGGATGAAATTTTATTACATCCAACTGTCAATAGCCTGCCTGCTAAGTCAAACACAATGTTTGAGGAGAGACAAATTCAAGGGAAAATTTTAATGGCTTTAAGCAATAGATGGCGCACTGAATTAGACTCTTTTGAACAAAGATTGATATCGGGGATATTATATCCTGCAGCAAAACGATTAGGCTATTATTATGATTGGAACTTTGGACCAATTTCTCATGTATATTACCTTTGTTATTATTATGAGCATTTTCGTAAGCTTATTTATCGAATGTTTAAACTGATTAGAAAGCTTAAATAATGAAATTAACTTCGTAACAAAGAAACCGTTCCTTTCATAATAGACATCTCTTACCGATTGGCTATCCACTCGTCAGCAGTGGAGTGGAGTCCCCGCTAGAACGGTTGAGCGGCCTGCATCACAAGATCGCGGAGCATATCCAGTTGACGGCGTAAGGATATATCCTGTGGGAGTTTTAATGGATACGCTAGCGTTAGTGAGGTCAAAGGCGGCAGACATCCCGATGGTAAGATGGAGTGTGAGGGCAGTGAGTTAATGGCACACTACTATAGGGGAGGCAGTATAAAAGGACAACGTTGCTGTTAGCGCGTAACAGGTGCGCTCTCATCAACCTCCCGCTCTGAAAGAAGTGTCTATAAAACGATATATGCCTATAAATATGTTAACTGTTATATACCCTAGTATTCAGCATTCTCATCAAATAAAAGTTTTAACTACCGAAAGTCCTCTTCCATGATAGAATGCCATCCAAACTTGTTGAGGAATTCTAAAGAGTTATCTAAATCGCCATTTTAATTTATAAAATATATTCAGCTCCTCAGATTTATGAAGAGTAAATAATTTGCAGTTATAATTATAAAATAATTACTAGATCTGTTAACAAAAAATTTTAAGAAGGGCAAAAACAGATACAAACAGAATTTAAATGCCTTCAGTTTTATAATAGAGTACATGTGGTTAGTTGTTATGGTCAAAGAAGAAAATATAACAGTATATGAGCCAGAACAATCAATAAAAAGAGGTTATAGAATTCTCTGGAAAGAAATATTCCACAATACGAAAGAAAGCAACTGGTTAATCCAGCAACTGTTTGTCAGGGACTTTAAAGGACAATATGGACAATCAATCTTAGGTGTCGCCTGGGCGCTTATCATACCGCTGGTAACGCTTGCTACCTTTATAGTGTTGAGAAGCTCCGGATTTTTTAGTGTGGGAGCTATAGAGGTACCTTATGTGATCTACGCACTCCTTGGGTTGTCCTTCTGGCAATTATTTGTCACCGGGCTAGTTCAGAGTACCAATTCGCTTGTAAGTGCTGGTGGGATGCTTAAAAAGATTAATTTTCCACGGGAAGCCTTAGTCTTTGCTACATTTGGGAATACCATCATCTCGTTTTTGTTTCAACTGGGAGCAGTGTTTATTTTGTTTGGAGTTTATAATTTCATTCCTCACTGGCAATTTGTGATGTTTCCACTGATGGCTGTTCCCATATTATTATTGAGCTGTGGCCTAGGCTTCATCTGCTCAATTATAAATGGCATCATAAGAGATTTGGGACGCATACTTACCCTTGGCTTAACCTTTTTATTGTTCATTACTCCCATAGCTTATGAACTTCCCGAAAGTGGCTTTGTAGTTACATTGGCTCGCATCAACCCCTTGTATTATCTTTCTATAGGACCGAGGGAGATTGCCCTGACTGGAACTTTAAGTCATCCCTTAAGCTATTTTATCTCCTGTGGCCTTTCGGTATTCGTCTTTTTCTTCTGTTGGATGTCCTTTCATCTAGCAGAAACAAGAATTGCGGAGCGGATATAGAATTTTAGTCTTAAAAGATGATGATGAAATTTTCTCAGAAAATGATGAGGTTGTCATCAAAGCTGAAAATGTTTCAAAGAAGTTTTCTAGGTCACTCAGGCGGTCCATGGCCTATGGCATAAAAGACACTATCAGAAATATTTTGCGGATGTCCGCAAAGCCTGACATACTTAGAAAAGATGAATTCTGGGCTCTAAATGATGTATCTTTTGAGGTGAAAAAAGGTGAATGTCTCGGAATTATCGGTCCTAACGGTGCTGGTAAAACATCGCTTTTATCAATAATGAACGGGATTTATATGCCGGATAAAGGAAAAATCACTATAAAAGGCAAAACTGGTGCACTGATAGCCGTTGGGGCAGGGTTTCATCCCATGCTAACAGGAAGAGAAAACATCTATATAAACGGTGCTATACTGGGCATGAGTAAGGAAGAAATTGAGGAGAAATTTGATGATATCGTTAAGTTTGCAGATATCGGTGATTTTCTTGATTCACCAGTGAAAAACTATAGTTCTGGGATGTTTGTAAGATTAGGCTTCTCTGTTGCTGTGCATTGCGAACCTGAAGTATTATTAATCGATGAAGTTTTATCTGTTGGTGATTTGGCTTTTCAAAATAAAAGTTTGCGTCGAGTAAGTCAAGTTTTAGAAAATGCCTACGCAATAGTTTTCGTCAGCCATAATTTAGGGCATATAAGACAATTGTGCGACAGAGTGTTGATACTCAACAATGGCAAACAAGTTTTCCTGGGAAAGACTCACGAAGCTTTATCAAAATATCATGAAATGGCAAGGGAGAGAAGCCTTACAGATATCAAAAACAAAAAACAGATGGTCCTTCCTGGTGTACGTATATCATCTGGAGACTTCATTTTTGGTGACGCGGGAATTTTGGATGAATTTGGGAACTTAACTGAAAAAATTAAAGTTGAAAAACCACTTATAACATTCTTTGAGTTTGAAACAACTAAGCATTTCGAGGAACTTTACTTTTCAGTTGCAATTAGGGCTGAATCAATGAATGTTAACAACTGTATATGGCATATAAGTAATGAGTACGATAAAATCAGATTTAGTAATATTTTGAAAGGTAAATACAGGTTAATTGTGAAGTTCTTAACACCCAGTTTAGTTCCTGGAGTATATTCTATGATTTTCAGCATAAGAAATGGGATTACCAATGAGATTTATGAAAGAATATCTGATTTAAAACCGTTTATCATTGAAGGAGATGCCATTCCAAGAGGACTAGTACATACCAAAAGTGAATGGAAAATGGAATTCATTGATTAAAAAGATGCTTAATGAGAAATTATTGTTTAAAAAAGGATTTAAAGTTGATAGGTGCAGATTTGTGGTATTTTAAATTTTTTTCAAAATATAAAGAACATATTCACAAATAGCTTTTCAACTATCTATAATCGGAATGAGAAAAGAAGAAGAAAGATCCATGTTATTGCATAGACATAGTTAACTACCACCCTACAAGTAGGCTAGCTTCCTGAATCATTCATTCCCAACGGGACATGTCACACATGCTCAACGGACAATTCCTGCCCTGAACGTGATGTGAATGTGAGCCTGGTGAGTGTTACCTCAGCTCAATTCTACATATGAGCTATGCGAAACAGTATTTAAGGGTTACAGAGTATCGTGAAAGTGAACAACGTAACGCACTTCATCCCTCCCCTCCAACAAGTTGAGGGGTTGTATTGAGAAATCATATAAATAATTCTTGAGTTTATGAAAGGAGGCTAGGCATGAATACAAAAAAATTCGAATACGGATTTTTCTCTGATTGTCTGAGAGAGTGCTTTTTGAGGTTTGGCTCTATTAAAGATTTACCAATATTAAAAAATCATCAAAAAAGAATTGTAAATCTTTATCATAGTGGAAAAGTCCTAGATGTTGGTGCAGGAAAAGAAAAACCTTTACAGAAATTTTTAAAGTTAAAAGACGATTTATATTTTTCATTAGATAATGACCCGTGTGGTGACTTTACTTATTCTTCGGTCGAAGAAATTCCTAATGATGAACGGTTTTCTTTAATTGTTGCGAATCAAGTTTTTGAGCATATTAGTCTGCAAGATAGTATAGATCTATTTTGTATACTTTCAAAACATCTTGAAAAAAATGGTTATTTAATTTCAACTGTTCCTAATATCCATCATCCCGTACGTCAAAGAACAAATATCACTCATATCACTTATTGGGAATACAAAGCTTTGTATATGTTATATAAATATGCAGGCCTTGAAGTAATTGAAATATCACGTTATAGCAAAAGACATCCTAAAGGAATTATTGAGAGAATACTGGCAAGATATATAAATCAAATTTATCGCATTGATTGGTGTGATAGCATTTTAATAATCGGGAAAAAATAATCAAATTAATTAAGAAAGGATTTAATCGTATTGCAGGTAATTCTGTTTGATAAAAAAAAGTTCTCGTGTGATGCGGTGTGTCTCTGAATTTAATTAGTTAGAGTTGCTTAAAATCCATTAATCCTCTTCTTAATCCTAAAAATTAACCTTATTATATCCGTCGTACCAAAATTGTTTTTTGCATCCTTTCCTAGAGATTCTTCAAACAATATTTTTCCAATGTATGGTTGGAATACCTTCTTGAGATCTTGTAATGATTTGAAATCCCACAAATCAGCGCCTTTAGTTTCATAGTTCACTGGAACTTCAATTAAAAAGATCGAATCATTCTTTGCAACTCTTGTAAATTCTTTAACAGTTTTTTTGTAATCGCGCGCATGTTCAAGAGAATGACAACGGAATATGACATCAACATTATTATCTTCGAAAGTCATATCATGCATCCATTATCATTATATCTTCACTCTCAGAAAAAAGATCGATCCTGATAACTCTTTTTGCTCCAATAGATTTAAAATAATTGGTTTCTCCAACAGACCTGCATCTAACACACAAAAATCTCATGTTTGAGGGGGTAATAATTTCTCTTAAGCGATTTATTAAATACATATACCGTTTAGATGTCTTAATATTCTCCTCAGATAGAGATCGATGTAATTGTAGATGAAGATGTTTCCTATGAGCGTCATCATACTTGATTGTGGTATTAAGAACCTTGTCATGCATGAATCTGAATTTAGTTCTCTTTTTCGTTCTCTTAAATAATATAAATCGCTTAAATATTGGATTTAAAAATGAGTTTATGAACTTCACTAGTTATTGTTTCATTTTCGCCACTTCTACAGTTACAGTAGTAGAATATATTACTCGTAAAAACTTCAATAACTAAGGATCGTTTTGTTTATAAGATATAGTTTTTTGCAAAATCTATCCATTGTTCAGCAGTCAACTTATTTTTTCTTTTGTATTTCCCGAATGATTTTGGCGCACCTCTTCCTAAATGGAGGTAAAATATTTCATTTGTATCATCAAATGCCTTATCACATTTTAATTCTTTTATCGGATTATTTGGAGGAATAAGTTCATTTAATTGAATGTCATTAAAGGTATTTTTGCAAGTAAAAACTCCAAAGTTATTTTCTTTTAATTTAATTGTAATATCATCACCTACATCATATTCTGGACGGTTGGGATATCTTTCACATTTTATGTTAGGTAGAAAACTCATCTCTAACTTTTTAAATAGTGAGAAATCAAAAAAAAGTCCTCCAACGTGGAGCGCATGAACTCTTATCCTGTCTTTTCTTATGCCAATTGCTTTTATTTTTTCATTTAATTTTGATTTTAGAAATTTTAACCAACCGTTTTTTGTAATTAAAATATCACTATGCATTACAAAAACGAATTTTGCAGTATCTTTGATAACGTTACAACCGAGTTCTAATCCAATCGCATTAGCATAAGAAGCATCTTTTGTTTGGTCTCTTTTCTTCATATATCCTTTTCTATATCGAAATGGATTAACTGGTTCGGTCTTGTTAAAAATTATGTTAATTTGAGGATATTGATCCAACCATTCTGTAAATTTCTGGGGCGAATTGTTATCAATATACCAGAGTTCATAAGGTTCCTCAGTATATTTAATAATACTGTCAATACAGATTCGAGTCAATTCTGCTGCGGTTTTATTTTTTAAAAATGCAGGAATCAATATTCGAGTTGCCTCATCATCCTGAAAAGCGTTTTCTCGAACTTCAAGTTTATAAATAGTGTTATCTATTTCCATTTTCTTAGTATTTATGGGCATTTTCATTCCTTATTTCATTTTTAACAACGTTTAGATCTTATCAGTTTTAAGAGAGTAAATAAGTTTACCTATAACACATTAAGATGATGCTTTAATCTGATCTACATGAAGAAAAGCTTTTTATTTGTGCTGAATGGGAAAGTATGATATGAGTATTTAAAACCCCTTATTATCATTTCAATGGCTTTCTTGAAATTTAAAAAATGTGCTTCACTCAATAACTATGATCTCTATGGACCTACCGGAGGGCAAGTGTCTGATAAAAAGGAAAAATGAGAAGATATACACATTTTTAACTCTTAGACGATATTATATAGATGAATTCTACATTCGAAATATTTGTTTGTTTAAGCAAGGAGCAAACATATTAGATATGGGTGGCAAAAAGAAAAACAAAAGGGGATATTTCAATATCGAAAGTTATCCTCTATCCGTAAAATACGCTAATATCGATGCTTCCACGGAACCTGATTTCTTTTGTGATGTTGCGGATATCCCTGTTCCAGACAGTTCTTTCGATGGAGTTGTATGCTCTGAGCTTTTAGAGCATGTATTGGATCCAATAAAGGTAATAAAAGAGGCCTTTCGCGTCTTAAAACCCGGAGGTCTATTGCTGGTTAGTGTACCTTTCCTTCACAGGATACATCCTGATCCGCAAGATTATGGACGATATACAGAGTATTACTGGCAAACGATCCTTAATGCTATTGGATTTCAGAATATTAAAACTGAAAGACAGGGACTTTTTTTTAGCGTTGCCTCTGAAATGCTAACTGGTTTTGCCTATGAAATTATAAAAGAGAGAATGAAGTCAAGAATTAAGAGGCTTATGAGGTTGACGATTTACAAATTAGCAGTATTTGGAAAAAGAATTGCTCTGAAGTTTGATAGGAGACCATTTTTTAAAAAAAATCAGTTTTTTAACAGTTACACAACAGGATATGGCATAATTGCCACTAAACCGCTTTAAGTATATGATGTAGCGTGCAAAAGATGTATAAAGTATTCTTGATGGGAGGGGATCCAGTTAAATGGGCAACTGCGGATGATCTTAATCTCTTAAGAAGGTGCTTATCACCCTTTTGCGAATTCACCGATCTTAAAAATTGTAACATCATCCATTCGGTGAACTGGACTGCCCTCCAAATGATTGATTCCGGATATCTTGCAGAGAAATATGTTATAGCACATATCCCACACGATGTCAAGAATATGCTGATGCATCCCAATTATCTCAGAGTATTGCCGTTCGTGGATAAATGGATTGTGATGTCCAAAAGGGCCAAAAAAATGCTTGATGATTGTCATTTTGATGGAGATTACGTACCTTACCCTGTTAACTTGAAGATATTTTACAAAATAGATAAGAGAGATCCTATATTAGATGAATTTTGCAAAAAATACAATATACCAAGGGATAAATATCTTATTGGCAGTTTTCAAAGGGATACTGAGGGGGGCGACCTTAAGACACCTAAATATATTAAAGGGCCTGATGTTTTTTTCGAAGTGATAAAAAGACTCTATCAACAAAAGAAAAATATTTGTGTAGTATTAGCGGGACCTAGAAGATTTTGGTTATTTAAACAACTTTCACGATATTCAATACCTTTTGTCTATGTCGGAAAGAGGCTAGAAGTCGAAGAAGATGACCTTTATATCAATACGCTTCCTCAAGAAACCATCAATTTTCTTTATAACATAGTCGATTTATATTTAGTAACCGGTCGCCTAGAAGGTGGTCCAAAAGCTATAATAGAATGTGCTACTGCTAAATGCAAAATAATTAGCACAAACGTCGGGCAAGCTACCGATATTCTGGCCTTAAAAACAATATACCCAGACCCGGTAGAAGGAATTACCTTAATAATCAACGATATTGAAACAAACAATTTATCGGAATTTATTGAACTCAATTATCAAAGAATTAAAGAAGAACACACTCTAGAAGCCGTAGGAAGATATTGGACACGAATTTATCGTGAATTGACAAGTCGAAAAGTACGATCAAAGACTTTAGATAAACTAGAGAATAGAATAAGATTAAATGCATCCTTTTTCAGTCGTTTACGTGATAGATTAACGAAACGAGGAGTCATAACAATTTTACATGCCTTTCATAAGCCGCCTTGGGGAGGTGGAAACCAATTCCTTATGGCTTTGAAAAAAGCAATGGAGAATAAACGATGGAAAGTTTCTACAAGACTAGGAAGCACTTCTAAAATTTGTGTACTCAACTCATTCACATTTGACATGGACAAATTTAATCGACAAAGAAAGGATTATAGTAATATCTGCATGGTGCACAGGGTAGATGGTCCTACTGTCGTGGTAAGGGGCAAGGATAAAGGGCTTGATGATAAAGTATTTAAGATTAATAATACGGTAGCAGATTTTACCGTGTTCCAATCCTATTGGAGTTATCAAAAGACTGTTGAAATGGGATATACTCCAAGAAGACCTATCATCATTCCAAATGCGGTGGATGCCAGAATTTTTCATAGTAATGGAAAGATCCCATATTCTTCACGTAGAAAGATTCGCCTAATTTCTACAAGTTGGTCAGATAATCTACGCAAAGGATTCGAAACATATAAATGGATTGAAGATCATTTAGATTGGGACAGATTCGAATATACTTTCGTTGGAAACACTCCATTTGAATTTGATAATATTCACAATATTTCTCCTCAGCCTTCAGAAGCGCTAGGAGATATATTGCGCAATCATGACATATATATAACTGCCAGTAAGAATGATCCTTGTTCCAATGCGCTCATCGAAGCTTTAGCATGTGGCCTACCGGCCTTATACCTAAATGAAGGAGGACATCCCGAACTAGTGGGCTACGGAGGACTTGGATTCAACAATAAAGAAGAGATTCTGACACAGTTGTTTCGCTTAGCTAGGAATTATAAGTTATTTCAAAAACTGATCTCCATCCCTAAACTGGATGAAATCGCAGATAAGTATTTGTCAATATATACCGTGTGGAAGACCTTAAAGAATGTAGATTCATGAATAATATCGAGAATGCTATTGATTATACTAGGAAGAGCGTTCTTTTGATTTTTCTAATCGTTTGAGTAATGTTTAGTATATTTTGCAGAGTTATGATCTGAATAAAAACTATATTAATTTTGCAAAGAAACATTATAAACACCCAAATTTAAAATTCGTAGTAGGAAATGCCTTAACAGACCTATCTGAAGAAAACTTCGATGTGATATTATTGTCAAATGTTCTGGAACATGTTGAACAAAGTGTTGAATTCCTAACACAACTCAAAAATAGAATTGATCCAATTAAATATCTTCTACGAGTGCCAGTTTTTGAGCGTGACTGGCGGGCGCCCCTGATGAAAGAACTTGGACTGGATTACCGATTAGATCATACACATTATATTGAATATACGCAGGAAACATTTTTTGAAGAACTAGAAAACGCAGGGTTAAGGGTAGAAACTTACGAAATTCGATGTGGCGAAATTTGGGCCGTCGTAAAACCAACAAAAGGGTTCTAAGTAATGACACATACACCCATAGTCAGCATAGTGATGTCGGTTTATAATAGCGAAAAATATCTTCAAGAAGCTGTCGACAGCATTCTCAACCAAACTTTCAAAGATTTTGAGTTCATTATCATAAACGATGGATCTACCGATCGGACAAAAGAGATTCTTGAATCATATCAAGACCATCGCATCATTCTAATTAACCAGGAAAACATGGGGCTCACAAAATCTCTTAATAAAGGGATTTCTTTAGCAAAGGGGGAGTACATTGCACGACAAGATGCTGATGATATTTCACTGCCCGAAAGACTTGAAAAACAACTTGAATTTTTGGAACGTTACAATAATATAACCCTCCTCGGAACCGCAGTCAAAATTATCGATGAGAAAGGCATTTACATCCATACGAGAAAGTATCCGATTGACTATTCTTCCATCCGGAAATTTATAAAAAAAGATAATCCCTTTAGTCATGGTTCTGTAATGTTTAGAAGAAAGTGCTTTTTAGAAATGGGAGGATATAGAGAAATTTTTTTTATAGCACAAGATTATGACCTCTGGTTGAGGTTCGCTGAAAAATATGAAGTTGCGAATCTATCAACTCCTCTATACATTCGTCGTTTCAATCCCCTTTCTATTTCCTTAAAAAATATTGTTCTTCAAAGAAGAATGGGAATATTTTCAAGACAACTAGCCGAAGTAAGAGAAAAAGGAAATAGCGAGACCTCACACCTAAAAGAGTTTAAAAGAATTTTAGATGACCCATTATCATTGGCTGAAAAAAGAGTAATTATTGCCCGTTATAGCTATTCAGTAATATTGTTGCTAAGACAAAATAAAAAGAAGGATGCCTTTTTACTGATAGATGAGGGGATTAAATATCACCCTTCTAATCTCTACAAACTACTCTTTGAAACGATAAAGTTTTTTCAGTTATCGTTTCTCCTTAAGATACTCATAAGACTGCGATTTCTCTTTTTTATAGGAAAATCTGAAAATACTCAATATAGAAAAAAATCGTAAGTTTCAAATTTCTTTCCAACAAAGACACATAGGCAAGGACTAGATTTTTCCATCCTTTCAAAGAGGATGGCTTAAGTCATAGGAAATTTGAGATCAGATATTACTTATAGGCTATTCTTTAAAAAATGAGGGAAACGCATGGAAGGAACACCTTCTAAAGAGATCCCCTTTAAAAAGACTCTCTCTAACATTTTCAGTTCATATCATCTTCTATATCTAATTGCTCTCACTATCATATGTTTTATATTAAGAATGTATTTGCAGACTTACAGTAGTCTGATTTTTTCTGATGAAGCTCGTCTGTCTGTGCTTGCTAGAAATCTAATCTATGGGGAACCTGTAAGTGTTATGGGAGGCAATGAACCAAGGTTTGTAGAGCATCCATTATTTATTCTGTTACTTTCATTAAGTTTTCTATTATTTGGTATAAATGATCTAGCAGCAAGAATATTTCCCATATTATTTGGCAGTCTCCTAGTATTTCCAACCTTTTTTCTTGCTGAAAAAACATTTAATCGACGCATAGGAATAATAAGTACTACATTAGTTGCATCTCATTGGTATTTGATAGGAAATTCAATTTTGGTGTCATCAAGGATTCCTTTCATTTTTTTCTTATTAACAACTTTGTATTTTACAATTAGATTCATTGATGAAAAAAATCCACGAATAGCGTTACTTGCAGGATTTTCTTGTGGTATTTCAGGTCTAATACGTGGTGAGGGATTTTTTCTCATTATACCATTATTAGTCTACGTTGTTATTTTTGAAGGTGATATTACAATTCTAAGAAATAGACTATTTTGGTTATTTATTGCTGGTTTTTTCTTATGCAGCACGCCTTTATTTATTAGAAATATCTTGATAACTGGTAATCCTGTTGGAAGGAATCCTGACGAAATAAATTTGTCATTATGGATTTTAAAATTTTTTAGTCTTCTAATACATCAAATAACGCCATTTTCAATGTTGCCATTTCCATTATTGGCCATTTTTGGATTAATAGGGTTTTTTGGCTCAATTAATCAATGGAAACGTTGTTTACACCTTTATTTAACAATTGGTTTTTTCTATTTCGTATTTAGTTCGCCTATGATATTCGGTGCCCGCGTCATTGTTTCGTATATATTACCAGTTCTTCCTATAATTCTTATTTTTGCTTCAGCTGGTATTATTTTTGCTCTAGATTTTGCATATTGTTTTCTAAAAAACCCAACTCAAATCAGAGCGTTTTACAAGTCTATCTCAAACAATGCATCTATACACAGATTGTTTAAGAAAATTCATGCTCGAATACTTCGAATTCCTATAACTAAGTTTTTCTTAATAGCGTTTTTACTTTTGATTCTAATCTTTTCTACAAAGTATATTGTTATAAGTAGTATAGAAATCCCCTCTACCACAGATCCAATAGGATATAGAATCACTGGTGAATGGATAAGAGATAATACCAAGCCAGATTCAAGATTAATGACTCAACGTTCTGCTATTGGTTGGTATGCAAATAGAACAAGTTATTATTTTGCTGGAAGTAAGAACTACTCACACACTATATCCTTGTGTGAGGCATGGAACGTAAGTTACTTAATTTTCACTAAAGACGTGGGAGACTGGTATCCGCATCTGTTATTTTTATCAGAAGAAAATAATGCACCCACAAATCTTAAGCCCGTTTACGTCTATGAAGTTGGAATTAATAAGATAATCGTTTATGAAATTCTATATTTTAGGGGGGATTTCTAATACACAAGTTATTGACACCACAGCTATAGATGAAAACTATATCTGCCAGTAGGCAACTTTGCAGTGCTTTAGTATGAGTTGATACGATATTAGATGTAACTATTACTGCAAATCTATTTTTTTCGACATACTCACTCAGTTTCGATTTTTTTGTAAATATTTATTAACATACTTTAGCACCTAACAATATCAAATCTGATCAAAAATTTGTATTCAAAAGCTGGGATCGCCATCGAGGTATTAAAAATGAAGTTACTTGTCTTGACCACGACATTTCCAAGATATGTGGGAGACAGTGTACCCAGTTTTGTTTACTATCTGTGCAAAAGTATGAATGATTTAGGGGTTGAGGTAAACGTTTTGGCCCCACACACACTAGAAAAACGCTACAAAGAAATTCCTGGCATGAATGTTAAGAGATTCGATTACTTTTTAAATATGGGATACGGATTACCACCAAAATTGAAATCTAAGGCTTTGGGAAATATAGGGTTGCTTTTCTTATTTATTCAATGTGGAAGCACGCAAAGCGTCTTTCGAAAACTGTGGATATCATTCATGGGCATTGGCTGTTCCCTGCAGGGTATGTTGCCAGTAAATTACAAAAACCCTATGTACTGACGGCGTATGGAATTGAATTATTTCTGGCAAAAAACAACATTTTGTTGAGGAGGTTTCTAAAACCATCTGTTGAAGGAGCAGACCGAATATTTGCTATCTCCAAAAATACGGCCTCTAGAACACATGAATTATATCCCTCAGCAAAAACACGAATAACTCGATTAGGCTTTTCACCACTTAAGTCCAAAGGCCAAGATGCTGAGCGGAATGAAAATACTCTTTTATATGTAGGAAGACTGGTAAAGCGAAAAGGCGTTGAATATCTTCTAAAAGCTATCAAACATTTGGAGAGGCGCATTCCTATCGAACTCATGATTGTAGGCGACGGTCCAGAGCGAAAGAACCTTGAGAGTTTAGTCCATGACCTAAAACTTCAAAAGGTGACGTTCTATGGGTTTATTCCCCAAAACCATCTTAAATCATTTTATCAGCGCGCTTCAGTGTTCGTGTTACCTGCTGTTACTGATCCAACTGGAGATACTGAAGGTCTTGGAGTAGTTCTATTAGAAGCAATGAGTGTTGGTGTCCCGGTTATAGCAAGTAATGTGGGAGGAATCACAGATATTATAGCAGACAGAAAAACAGGTTTATTAGTTGAAGAAAAGAACAGTTTGCAGTTAGCTGAGACAATTGAAATTTTATTAAGAGATGAGGAACTAAGATCTCGCCTTGTGAGTAGTGCGACTCAACTTGTCCACTCGGAATTTAGTTGGGAAAGAATAGCCAAAATAATTCTAAAGGAGTATGAAACTATTCTTGATTCGAAAGGAGCATAATAAAAAAATGAAATGTCTTTTTATTAACCCTTGTTTTCCACGTCCTTTTGTTAACGAATCTGCAGGTTTAACTAATAGATTTCGCCAACCCCTTGACTTAGCATATCCCGCTGCTGTATTAGAGAAGGAAGGATATGACGTTAATATCATAGATGCAAATGTGCTCCGGCTGAATCTCTCACAAATGAAAAAAATCATATTAAATAAGAAACCAGAAGTAGTTGTAATCACGACTTCGCCCATAGACAGATGGCAATGCCCATATTTGGATATCTCAGCTGCAATTAATACTGTTAACTTAATTAAAAATTCGGTATCTTCAGTCAAAGTTATACTAACAGGTCCGCATGGCACAGTAACACCAGAATGGTTATTCAAGCAATCAAACAATATTGATTTTGTAATACGAGGAGAACCTGAAATTACAATACTCGAACTTATGAACAATCTTGAGAAAAAAGATAAATTCACTACTGTTAATGGCCTGAGTTATAGGCATAACGATGTTATAAATCATTATAGGGATCGCTCTTTAATTGAAAATTTAGATGAGCTCCCATTTCCTGCATATCATCTTCTACCAATGAATAAATACGAAGAAGGCATATTTAAAAACTTAAAGCCAGTTTCAATAGTATTAACTAGCCGTGGATGTCCGTATAAATGTGTATTCTGTTTAAAATGTATGTATGGCGATAAGTATAGAAATAGAAGTCCTCAAAATGTAATAAATGAATTAGAACTGTTAGTAAAAGAGTTTCAAGTTAAGGCAATTTATTTTCAAGATTTAGAGTTCGTTTTTGATACAAATCGTACAAAAGAAATATGTGAAAGTATAAATGATAAAAAACTGAAGTTCAAATGGGCGTGCAGTGCGAGGGTTGACAGAATTGATGGAAAATTGCTTAAAATAATGAAGAAAGCAGGTTGTGTTCAGATCAATTACGGAGTTGAATCTGGATCCCAAAAAATTCTTAATTTCTCCAAAAAGGGTATAAATATCAAAAAAATCAAAGAAACATTTAAGATGACAAAAGAGAATGGTATAAAACCAGAAGCTTTCCTTTTAATCCCTCTCCCGGGAGAGAAAATATCAACAATTAAAGAATCCATCAAATTCTCAATCGAAACTGATCTTTTAATTGGAGGTAATCCACCAATACCCTATCCTGGTACTAAACTATTTGAGTTGGCATGCGAAGAGGCAGGAAGGACGTTAAATTGGAGTGAATTGGAAATAGTGGCAGGAACTGTTGGAACAGACCTTATCAAAAACCTGGGTAAAAACTATAAAGCGATAATAGCCAAGACATATTTAGTAGAAAAATACGGGCGATATTATCTTTTTAATCCAAAATTCTACAATGATTCCCTAAAAAACATATTAGATGGGCGTCGAAATATTAGGGATTATTTTAGATATCTTAAGAGTTTTCTAAGATGACTTAAAAATAGATCTGTAGTTCTTAAAACTCCAAAACTCTACGAGTATTTGTTGATAGCACATTTACAATATGTTTACAACCTTTTTTCTGAAGGTTATGAATGAAAGTCATTTTAAGGAGATCTCTCGTATTCATCCATTCGAAGATAGGTATTGTAGGATCGATTGAAAGAAGTCTATTCATCCTATTATAATAAGGCTTACTCCAACTGAAGTTTTTTTGTAAAATTCCTCTTCTTTTTGCAATAGATTCGAGTTCCGTGCCAGGATATATCCTAGTTATGCCTCCGAGACATTTTATCGACTCTCCATAAGTTTCTAGTTTATCCATTAAGGCTAAAGTTGATCTAAAATCTTTCAATGTTTCACCAGGCAAATTATACATAAAAAAGATTTTAGTTAGTAGCTTGAACTTAGCGCAAAGTTTTACAGCCCGATGAACTTGCGCTAAAGTTATACCCTTTCGAATATTTTTTAAAATATTTGGACTTCCAGATTCAACTCCAAGGCCAATGGAAACACAACCAGCTTTGACCATTTCCATAAGAAGTGTTCGATTCAGATTATTGACTCTGGCTCTACAATACCAGACGATTTTCAATTTCCTTCTTATAATTTCATCACATAGTTTTAGTGTCCATTTGGGGGATACATTAATTGTGTCGTCCCAAAAATCAATACCTTCGTAACCATATTCACTGATTAAGAACTCTAGTTCATCAACTACTCTCTTTGGACTTCTAAATCGAACAAAGCCACCCCAGAGAATAGGATTATTACAATATATGCAACGATATGGACATCCTCGACTTGACATAACTCCTAGACAATCGATATCGATAAAATCTTTTCCAAAAACACTTTCGTCAGTTACCTTAGAGTTATATTTCTCTAAAGGCAAAAGATGCCATGCAGGCATTGGTAAATCATCTAGATTTGCGATCCAATCAGCCGACGGGGTTGCGATTATCTTATTATTTTGTCTAAAAGTGATCCCACTAACTTTCTTCAAAGATTCACCGCGTTCAACACATTGTACGAGTTCTAAGAAACTACGTTCCCCCTCACCCCTTACTATTATATCAATCTCAGAAACACTTGATAGTGTATCCACATCTGTTGAAAATACATGAGGGCCTCCTACCACAACTGATACTTGTGGCAAAACCATTTTGATAAGTTTTGCAGTACTAAATACATTGAAACGGGCATGTGTATAGCATGTTATTCCAAAGAGATCTCCATTTGCCTTTTTTATTTTGTTAACAAATTGTTTGAAATTTAAACGCTCACATCTCGAATCGATTATTTCAACATCATAATTATTAGATTCTAATACTGCTGCTAGGTATGCTAATCCTAAAGGCGGTGTTTGCTCTTTTCCTGAAAAATCCTCAGGAGGTGTACAGAGCACAATTTTCATTGAATTAAGACTCCTCTAGTGTTTGTTAGTCCTATTAAATGGTTCATGTTGAGAACATGCTATTTAAGATATTTCTCTGACATATTAGAGCAATTCTTAGAAATATAATGAAGTTTACATAAATTAACTCTTTAGAAAATGCAATGCAAGTCTGTTGCACATACAGCGCAACGGTAATATCTTTTCAATAACATAAAGCCCATACGAAATAGTTTTTTCTTTGCGATTTTGCCTTATTCCTGCTTCCAAAAATTGAAATCTGGCCAGTGGGGCGTTTAATGGGAAATATTTAATTAAATTAAGTCCACAACTTAGAAAAACCTCTTGAAAATCTTTGGGCCTGTATATTTTTTCATTAGGAGTACAGCAATACGTAGAAGAACGCAAGAATCTATTGGCAATGAATCGACCAAGGGGAATCAGGGGGTTAAATGAATTCGGCTCAATTGCTAGAAATCTGCGGGATTTTTTAAGTATTCTCTTAATTTCGTTTACTGCTTTTAAGAGGTCTGGAAAATGATGCAATACCCCAACACAAAAAATCAGATCAAATATTGTATCTTTGAATGGTAAATGTTCTAAATCTCCTACTAAAAACTCAATATCCTTTCCTTTAGAAAATTTCTTTGCTGTCACAATCGAATCTTTTGAAATGTCAAATGCAATAACGGAATTATTTTCTGTCGACAAACGTCTAGAAATTTCGCCTGATCCACATCCGCAATCTAAGATCACTTTGGTGTCTGAGTTTATCGATTTTCTTATTGCCTTAACTAATCTCTGATATCCTTTCTCTGTATATTCCTTATATTCGCCCATTTCCTTGATATAATTATCAAAGTAGATTATCTCTGCTTTTTTGTTTTGCATTCTATCATCCAATAATTTTCCCTATTAAATTAACTTCTTAGTTGAGATGAGAAATCATCTATTTTTAAAAAGTTTTCATTCATTATTTTAATTGTAGGGATATTACATGGTAAAACCTTCTTTTTTACTTTCAGTAGATTGTGATGATTGGTATCACAATGGATGGATTGCTGGACGCCCTTCTTGTAAATTTAATAATTATAAGACCTTTCAGTCGAAATACGGAGGAGAAGGACTTAGGAAACCTGTTAGACAAATAATCAAAATTTTTAAAAGACATGGAATATCAAAAGCAACTTTTTTTGTGCAAGGCGAGATCGCCGAAGAATACCCCGATGTAATAGAACTTCTAAATGATCTTAATTTTGAAATTGCCAGTCATGATTTGCTTCATTTCGCGCCAGTTTTATTTTCAAAAGAAGAATTGTATAAAAATATAAAAAAAAGCTGTTCTTTGATTAGAAAAATCACAAAGGAACCTCCTATAGGATATCGCGCACCAAATCTTATGGTTGATGATACTCTTTTTTCTGTATTAAAAAAACTATCTTTCACGTATGATTCTAGTATATGTCCTTCACTTCCAATTAGCGGCCATTATGGCAATATTAAATATCCCCAATACCCTCACATGCTTAAAAATGGAATTCTAGAATTCCCAATCACTGTTTCACCTTTTATCCCACTCCCAGCGGGGAGTGCGTGGGTTTTAAGAAACATAGGACTTTGGTGGGTTAAGCTTGCTATAAAGTGGCAATTAAAAAAATACAAGGTGGCAAGTTTTTTCTTTCATCCTTACGAGGTTTCTAATTTAGCCCCCTATAAAGTACCAGGATTACCGTTCCACGTACTAAAGGGAATACCTATGTTGAAAAAACTAGAAAGTTTATTATCATACTTCGCGAGTAGAACTAAGTTAATGTGTTACCGTGAATATATTGAAAGTAATTTCTAATTAAAACAGCAAAATGTTATTAAAATGATCAACTGGGATTATTAAGATCTTTAAGGTTTGAAAGTTTTAATTTCTTTTGCAGGAACACCAGCAACAAAAGTATAGGACGGTACATTTTTGTTCACAACTGCACCAGCACCAATAACACTTCCTTCGCCAACCTCTACACCGGGTAGAATTATAGCTCCAACCCCAATAAATGCACCTCTTTTAATAGTTACCGGGGCAGCAAACGATTCTAAGTGATCCTTATGAAATATATTTGGCTTACTATGCGCAAGTATTATCGTCTTTGTTGAGATTGTCACTTCATCCTCGATTTTAACAAAATATGGAAAGATTTCATCGATAAAAACATCCGAATCTATATAAACCTGTTTACCGATTCTAACACCTCTTTTTCTATGTAACAGGACATTAATACCTGTGTAAGGGATAAAACGCGTCAGAATTAAGAGTATATGATTGTGTAGAAATCTAAGACCAAATCGTATATTTCCAAGCCACCCTCTGTAACCATGCTCAGATGCCGCTTGTTTAAGTGAGTCTTTAAACGAAGTTGGTGTCTGATATCCTAATTGTATCCTTTTCATTCCTTTAGAAGAATCATCTGACAAAGCCTTCTCCTCAATCGTCTGTATTTGCTTTATCTCATTTTTCATCAGCATTACGTGAGAAACTTCCACATGGTATAGGTTATACCACCTTTTAGTATTTGAATAAACTCAGAAAGAGATACTAATCTCGCGAAACGTGAAATTAAATAATTTGATCTAAGATAAAATTCTTTATATGCCCGTTTATGTAATTCTAAAAGCATTTCACCTGATAATTCATCCGTTTCCATCAGAGGTGTATCGGGAAACACTAGATACTTACTCCAATCAGTATCTTGAATTAATCCTTTACTCTTAGCATATTCGTATAACTCAGTTCCTGGAAATGGGGTTGCGACAAAGAAATTTGCCCAATCAGGGTTCAACTCTTTAGCAAATTTGATGGTTGCTTCAGCAGTTTTTAATGTTTCACCAGGATGTCCAAACATAAACGATGCAAGTACGGAAATTCCCATTTCTTTTGTGAGTTTTATTGATTTACGTGCCTGGTCAAGAGTGATTCCTTTCTTAATTCTATTTAATATTTCTTGGGATCCTGATTCAATACCATAGCCTATCCGTCTACATCCTGCTTTATACAGTTTGCTCAGAATTTCTCTGTTTATTCGATCTACTCTTGATCCGCACTGCCATATAAAATCCAACCCTCTTTCAATAATTTCGTTACAAATTTCAATTGCACGTTTTATATTTAATGTAAAAGTGTCATCATAAAATAAGATTTCTTTTACATTTAATTTATTAAGAACAAATTCAATTTCGTCAACAGTATTTTTTGGACTTCTGAAGCGACATATATTTCCAAAAACATTTCTAGTTGCACAGAAAATGCATTGATACGGGCATCCCCTACTAGATATTATTACAGTGAATTTGTGACGTGTCAATTTTCTTGTAATTGGTAATCTATAATCACCTTGATTAATCAAGTGATGTGCAGGAAAAGGTAAGTCGTCTAATTTGTCTATGAGTGGGGCAGGAGGATTATGAATAAACCGTCCATTCTCTTTATAAGAGATCCCTAATACATCTTTGAAAGATTTTCCATTTTCAAGAGACTTTACTAGTTGCAATGTGATATAGTCTGCCTCACCCCTTATCACTATATCTACTTCTTTCGGTAAAAGGGTTTCCTCAGGCAGAGTACTTGCATGGATTCCTCCAATAACTACAATTGTATCTTCCTTAACATACTTAGCGATTCTTGCGGTCTTATGAACTTGTTTAATTGTAGGAGTTGTACTAGTTATTCCTACAATATCAGGAGATTCTTTTTTTATTAATTCTGCCAATTTTTTCCAAGTAAGTGATGAAGCATCTCCATCTATTATGGAAACATCAATATCGTTCTTTTCCAATATTGATGCAATATACATTATACCAAGTGGTGGTGTTACGCCTTCAGATATGCGAGTCGCGCCATATAGTTCCATATACGGGGGACTGATTAAAAGAACTTTCAAAGATGCCACCAAACGCGCTTAGATCAGTGAAATTAGTTTTCTACTATTTTTTTATTTTTTGTAGCCCCATAAGAATTAAGAATTCAAAGCTTATTATTGCAGTCATTTTCAATATAAAAAATTAATCGCTTAGACTCAAAAATAACTACCAAATACTTCATCGTTAATAAATACACAGGAGAATTGTTCGATCTGAAAATTGCAGTAATAATCCCAGTTTACAACGAGGAAGGTAAAATTGGAAAAGTTGTAAAGGAAATTGATAGGAGTCTAGTCGATAGAGTCATAGTTGTTGATGACGGAAGTACCGACAATACAAAAGAAGAAGCCAAGCAATCAGACGCTATTATTATTTCTCATAAGAAAAATAAGGGGATAGGAGGAGCTGTACGAAGCGGATTTGCACGCGCTTTAAGTAATGATGCAGAAATTCTAGTGATTATGGCCGGAGACGGGCAATCAGATCCAAAAGAGCTAAAAAAATTAGTTGAACCTATACTTATAGGAAATGCAGATTTTGTAATAAGTTCTCGCTTGTTAGGAAACTATCAATCAATGCCTCTAACCAGATACATTGGAAATAAAATATTTACATTAATTATCAACTTGTTGACACGGAGAAGGTTTACAGATGTCTTATCGGGATATAGAGCACTTACTAGGGTCGTAGCTAAAAAACTGACTATCACAGTAAAAGGCTACGGATTGGAGTCGGAAATGCTCATCAAAGCCGCTTATCATGGTTTTATAATCAAAGAAATTCCGATCAAGACTATTTATGAAAAAAATACGTCGAAAATGATTCCACTTGTCAGTTGGTCTCAAATATTCATTACACAGATCCTTACTTACTTGAAGATTATCAAGAATCGTAGAAAAAATAAAAACACTAAGTAATACGCATCCAAAAGTCTGTTAAAAATATAAGCAGTTAGATATAAAGATCCCCAATCTGAAGACAATTAACAAAAACATTTTTTTGATTTGAGAGTCGCATTCTTTCGAAATCATTTTAATTGTAACATCAGAGGGAATAAAACTCAGAAATCTTCTCTTAATGGACTGGAACAGTGAATAACTTGAGAATTAAGACTCCTCTTTCTTTGGTTTTAGGAATACTCATTGTTGTCTTTTGTTTGTGGTATGTGGGATTAGAAAACCTTCTGGGAGTAATTCTAAAAGTAAAACCGGTATATTTCCTTTATATTTTTCTAATAATTGTTCTTGTTTATACAATTCGTACATTTTGCTGGTATAACATTCTCAAGACAATGAATGCGTCTGTAAGTGGAAAAAAACTTTATTTATATCTCATTTTTGGCGGATTTATAGATATATTAACCATCGCAAAAATTGGAGATCTTACAAGGAGTTTTCTGCTAAAGAAAAATCATAAAATCCCATACGTGACAGGAATCGTCTCGATAATATTCGAACACTTTTTGGATTTAATTTCTCTCTTTTTAATCGTAGCATTCACCTTTTATTTTGTCCTCAACTTCAGTAACGTCGTATTTCTTCAAAACACATCACTTCTTTTTATATTCGGATTTCTCTTTTTCATAATTGCCCTTATATTTATTCTAATGCTTTTACTTGCCTTTAAAAAGGGGTTTTTCTTAAAAGTTGTAAATAGGCTAGTTATTAGATTTAGTGAAGTTTTTAGGAATAAAAGTCAGGAAATCATTGAAGAAGCAAGTTCAAAATTAAGAGCGCTCTTTAAAGACAAAAGTAACATGACGATCTTAGTTTTACAAATGCTTCTTTCTTGGATTTTTGGTGCGCCAATTTATTATTTTATATTTCTTTCTGTGGGAATTAAACCTTCAATACTAATTATCTTCCTATGTATGAGCACGGTCAGTCTAATCCGTATCTTTCCTTTAACGCCCAATAATTTAGGAACATATGAGGCAAGTTTGGTTTTCATTCTTACATCTTTTGGGATTTCCCCTGAAATTGCTCTCACAATTTCTTTGTTGGATCATTCCTTAAGAACAATAATTGTGAGCGTTCTAGGAACTATTTGTTCCTACAAAATAGGCTTTAACATTTTACAAGCCTTAGATCTGAAAGAAATGGTAAAAGAAACCATTTAGTACTTAATGCTTGTCAAAAATTCTTTTTACAGCTTTAGACAGCTGGCAAGACTTTAAAGATTCAAAGACCTTTCCAGTTTCTTTCTAAAATAAATTAATGCTCCAAGTAAATGTCGCTTCAGTTGGAAAATTGATCGAATGCGTTTAAGATATCGTGGGATAAGTGGAAATATGTTCACATTATCCGCTTGAAATATCTCTGACTGAATTTTGAACAGATCTGAAATACTTAACAATTCTCTAAAAAGAGGAACAACACCCCATCCATTTTTATGATACTCTGCATGGAGAGCGTTTCCCTTTTGCAATTTTGTCCATGTAAAGTCTTTTGGAAGAATTCCTTTTGCTATTGCCAATTCCTCTATTTCTGTTCCAGGATATATTCTCAACGGAGAAAACGGTTTATATTCAGCATTTAGACTTTTTCTAAGTTCCAGCGTCTTTTTAACATCACTTAGTTTTTCGCTTGGTAAACTGTACATAAAAAATGCTTTTACTTTTATATCTAGTTCATTACACCATTTCGTGACTTTCCGAACTTGATCTAAGATAATTCGTTTTCTTATTATATTATCCAAAATTACTTGTGACCCAGATTCAACGCCATATGAAACCGAAACACATCCTGTATCTTTCATTGCTTTTAAAACATTTTTATCTACAGTATCCACCCTAATCTCACAGTTCCATCTTATATCAAGATCTCGTTCTTCAATTAGGTTACAGATCTCATATACTCTTGCTTTATTCACCGTAAAAGTGTCATCAAAAAAGTAAAAACCTCTAAAGCGATATTTGCGCATCAAATGTTCGATTTCATCGATTACGTTATTAGATGACCTTGCCCTCCATTTAATACCCCATACACGTGTTGTTGAGCAAAAAGAACATGCAAAAGGGCATCCTCGACTCGTAATTAAATTGGTAGCTGGGACAGATCCAGCTTCATGAGATTTTAGTTTTAGATTATATTTATCCATTTTGAGTAGATGTCGTGCAGGAAATGGGATAGAATCAAGATCTTCTATAAATGGACGATCAGGATTGTGATATATAATTTCATGGTCTCTATATGAGATACCCAAGATTTTCTTCAAGTTTTCATTGTTCTTTATTTTGCTAACCAACTCCCCCATTGTGACTTCGCCTTCTCCTCTCACAACTACATCTATTTCGCGAATATGAGAAAGCGTATCATTTGCTGTAAGAGTCGCATGTGGTCCTCCAACTATCACTTTGCACTCAGGGAGAGCTTTTTTTATTATTCTTGCTGTTTTAAAACCTTCAAACCTTGTTGCAGTTGTAAAAGTAACTCCTGCTATAATTGGTTTATATTCTAGAATCTTCTTTTCTAGGCTCCTCCAGGAAAGTTTTTCAACTTCAGCATCAAGTATAGCAACAGAGTTCTCTGCGTTCTCTAAAATTGACGCGATATAGGCGAGACCCAAAGGAGGCATCAAATCTTTCGTAACATAACCACCGGGGGGAGAAATTAATAGGACTTCCATCCTATATGCACCAGTTATTAGGGTGTGCCTATCACTTTCATAGACAGTTCGATAATTTCTTTTAAAAAACTTTTCCTCAAAAAAGCAAGTTTAAATTTCATTTAATATAAAAACTTAAAAATGCAGGGTTTACAACATCAGTTAATTTGTAAGGCAATTACATTTAAATGGGCTCAAATTGAAAAATAATCTTCCCTTAGAATTAGCAAGAAATACGGTTACTTTGTATACGGGCGAAGTATTCATTTTTATTCTTGCAATTGTTTATACTTTTATTGTACCGCGAATGCTGGGCACTGAAGTATATGCAACGTTTATCTTTATTGTTTCAATAATGAATACAGTAGTTCTGTTTACAGGACTAGGATTGTCCGGCTACTTATCACGTTTCATCCCCCAGTTTGTTACTGAAAATAATTTTGAAAAGTTGCGATCAACTGTATCAAGAATTATGAAATTCCGTCTCTTATTTTCAGGCTTGGGAGTTTTTATTGCATGTTTATTCTCCTTATTCTTTCTACAAAGCTTTCTTCATTTAATTTTAATAATTCTTCCAACAACAATAGTTATTTCATTTTTAAGTTTAGTTTCGTCAGGATTGTATGGCTTTAAAGAGTTTGCAAAACACAAATTCCTCGACTTTTTAATTTCTTTATTCAAAGTATTGTTTATTCCAACTTTGTTCATTGTATATGGTCTTTCAGGTGCTTTATTTGCTCTGTTTCCGATATATCTGATCACTGTCATTCTCGGATCCTACTGGTTAGATCCAAAGATACCAAAGATAGAAGTTCAAGAGGTAAATTCCATAAAAATCAAAGAAATCTTAAAATTCACCACACCTCTCTATATAGAAGGTGCTTTTTCTCGGTTCCGGATACCGGCTTTAATTTTTGTTATCGCTTATTTTGGCGGGATTACAAGTGAAATAGGTTATGTGTTCATCGCAATAACATTAACTGAAATGATTATTTTACTTCTTATGATAATAACTAAGGCATTATATCCTACTTTAGTCAGGGCGTTTTCTAGAAATGATATAAAAGAATTAACAGAACTTTTAAATCACAATATAAGGTATGCATTTATGATGGCACTCTTTGCAATCCCTATTATATTTTTCCTAGGCGAACACATTGTTTCTTTAGTTTTGGGTACAGAATATCTCATGGTTGGAACATTATGGAAAATAATTAGCTTTTCATTGATTGCAGTTGCTATAGGGGCCCCTTATCGACGATTAGCTTTAATTTACAAGAGAACTGAAATAAATCAGGCTTTTGGAATGATTCTTTTTATTTTAACAATTTCGTTCACGATAATTCTAGTCCCACTAGCAGGGATTGTGGGCATGAGTTATGGATATACTATTGCATATAGTTTACCGCTTGTTTTTACAACTATTGTTTTATTTCGTCTATCAAGAATCAAAATTAATTTTCTAAACATTCTCAAAGTGCTAGTTTCATCAATTATATCTTTTAGTTGCTCATATTTCCTTTTTAGTGCTTCAAATTATCTTGCAACAGCAGTTTTTACTGTTTTATATCTTACGTTACTATTTCTTACCGGTGTTCTTAGAAAACGAGATGTATCACTCATAAGAATGTTAATACAACCAAATAAATCAGTGAGATGATAAATATAGGAAACTGTGCCAAAAAAGGAACAGTATTAATAATTGTGGTAGATGAAATGAAATTTCTCTTATAGCGAAGGATGAGAGGAATGGTAGACCTTAACCAAAAGATATGGCGATTTCTGAAGAGTCGATCGATTCTTTTTGGATTGGTCTTTTTAAGTTTTTATACCCTTACTAGCAGATTACGTTTAGCCCTATCTTACGGACATTTGTTCTTAGAAGATGCTTATAATCTCGGAAATGCTGCCAATCAGATATATATTAGCGGGTATTGGGATCCTGCGGTTCTTTCTTATGTTCCTGGAATGCCATTGTTAATATCTATTCTCAAACTAATAACAGGGTTATCGGTGTTAAATACATGCCGCTATTTCATATCGCCCATCGCAGCAATAACTATATTTCCAACATTCGCTCTTTCGAGACGAATTTTGAAGAGAGATAAAGAAAGTTTTGTAGCTACATATTTCTTTGTTATAACACTAGGATATTTCAATTATTCAAGAATACTAATACCTGCTCCCATTGGCTTTCTTCTCATTTTTCTGAGCCTTTTTTTGATATTGCAATTCAAGATCCCTATAACTAAAAGTCTAGGTTTAATTAGCATTCTTGGAGGTGCTCTGTTTATCACCCATCAACTGTCCTTCTATGTGCTATTTTTAATTTTGCTAACTGTTGGAGTGATGAATTATGCGTTCCATAGATTTAATCGCGAAGCAAAATTGAGTCTATTAGCCCTATTTACAGTTTTCATCGGTGCTGCACCATTCTGGTTAGTACTTCTTCCTACTTTGGGTTTTGGAGTCTTTGGTGGGACTGGTATGGGATGGGGGAATTTAGCGGCGGTTTATGGTTACATAAGAACTCCAGAAACGCTTTTCTATTCATTCGGAAATATACTCAATAAATATTCCATTATTTGGGGGGCCTGGAATGCTGGGATACCAAGAAATAGTCTCTTGTCTTTAATTCTAATAGGATTATCACAATTCAGTT